>JBECUL010000031.1:0-25608 GCA_040225955.1 Candidatus Asgardarchaeum abyssi
AGCCGAGGTTTAGAGAGTTTCGTGAGGACATCCGTGAGTCGTTTTACGTTTTTGTGCTGGTTTGGGAGGGAGTTGTCGAGTTTGAGGTTACTGAGGTTATTACTATTAGTGGGGTTCGTGGTATCCCGTACAAGTGTGAGCGTGAGAGCTGGCCGCCGCCGGTGATGATAGCAATATGACTTGTGATTGTGATGTCTACTGGTTATTCTAATATTTGATGCGTACGATGCTTTCACATGACTTTTTGGTGTGTGCGCGGAATATTTTTTATTGGGGAATTTTGAAAATTCATGGAGGATTGAGGCGGATCTTGGTGTCTAGGGAGCGTACTCATTTCGAAAATAGTGCGGAAGTACTGATTATAAAGTTTCTTAAAGAGCATAAAGCGAAAAGAGAGAAAGCTGTAGATAAGATTCATGAGTTTGTTGATATCGAGGAATTTCAACAGTAACGCAAATTGCTATTTATGGCTTTGGTGAATAAATGTTGGCTTATAAATAATAATTCATCTTTATTACTTTTCCATGATCCATCCAAAAAGCTCTTTCTCCTTCTTTTTCTTCTTTCTGTACATAATATAGATTAGAGTGATCGATAATGCAATTATGATTATTGTTCCTGTCATAAGAATTAGCCTAAATCCTTTTGTAGTATCTACGATTAGTATAGCATTAATGTACTCCTCTTCATCTATTATTGTTTTGTTGTCATATGATAAAATTCTAACTACAACAGTAACATTACCTTCCTCTAGTCTATCTTGTAACTTAGTGAGATTCAAATATACATTAACTTCAGTTCTATTGCCATATTTCAGTTGAGCCTTATGATAAAATGTGGCTAAAACCTCTTGTTCCTTTAATAATGATGTAGATATAATGACATAAATTGATTTGCTTACCGTATTCTTAACATACATTCTTAATGGATACCCTTCTGTAAGATTCTGTGGTATATAGACAGTGCTCTTTTCTATATCAACGAGTTCTATCTCCCCGTAGTAAACAAGCGTTATATTCAGAGGACCTTCAACTGTAGAGGCATTAACCACTAATATGTTATTAATTAATGGAATTTTATACACAGTATTATTTATCAAAACAAATTGTGGTTCCTGCAAGGTCCAAATTTCAATACGTCCGAATCTCTTAGAACTATTTGTTACTAAAATCTCATACTTTGATCCGTCATCACTAATTGTTATTGAGTGCAAAAATACATCAGTGAACATAACATGAGTTTTCCTTATATCAGAATAGATTACTTCGAGAAAATTTATTTCATGAGAAATGCCAAAAAGTATAACCCGGTCCTTTTGATAAGCTAAGTGTTCTTTACCGTTTAGAAGGACTTCTCCTATTGTGTTATTTAATTCGATTAAAAATACCATATTATTAATAAATTTTCTTCGTTCAGCAGGTATTCTTTTAACGCTGAAATCGATTCTAATTCTATCGTCATAATACGTAACGTTATATCTAATGTCTCTAAGAATCCTAAGCTTTTCAATAAGCTCTAATGGTAACATACTGTAGACTGCGGGTGTTTCTATAAGTTGACGTTTTAAGATTTCTTTTAGAAACGGATATAGGCTATCATTAGTTATGGAATAATCATGCCATAAGTTAATATAAGGTATTGCTCTCCCAAATTCATAGAAATAATAGAAGTTCTCCATCTCCATTTCTAATGCTTCTTCGGGAGGAATATTATAGAGGAAAAAGTATTCATAATCCGAATATGTAGTTCTCCAGAATATCATCTTATCTCCTGAAATTTCTGGGAAAAAGAACCCACCCATAAGTTTCGACTTATCGGATCCTGGTGTTATTGTAAGATTATAATATTCTGCAAGAAATGGATACCATTTTACATAAAATTGGCCATCAGGAACGTGAAAAACTTCAATAGGCACTGAAAGATTATTTTCTATATCATCCTTAGATCCTTTTAGCTCGTATATTAAGCGTGCTGTTAAATTTATCGTTTTGTCAGCCTTAAGTTCTTTCCAAACAGGATGAGATCGGGAATGACTTGCTAGCTCATGGCCGTATTCTATAAATCTCAAAAAGTAAGGTTTTAAAAGATCCCAATCAGGTGACATTCCAGGAGGATGAGGGCCTGCAACAATACCCCATGATATTGTAAAACGATAATTCATGGATAAGTTAAGGATTCTATTTACTGCTTCTGTTGTAATAGAAGGTATTGATGTTAGGTCTGCATCCACTGTAAATAGCCATGTTATATTTCCAGGTGAAATTAGTAAAGAAACAGGAGGTAGATTGTCAAAAATACACCACTGGATAACTCTTAATAGTAATTGCGTTTGGTCTATCCATTCGCTATAAACATTCACTAAGAAAATAGCACTCTTTCCAGATTTGTACTTATTTGCAATTGCGATTGGATAAAATGAATTATTTGCTTTAGCCCATGCGATAATATATGTCTCATTAGCTTTATTAGCTGGTTCAATTGAAATGAAATCCATATATTTCCCCTTAAATGTCCAAATTGTTTGATTTACACTGTATGATTTTCTAAGCGTGTATAAATCTCCAACAAGAATGCTAAATGGTTGAGGAGGAAAATATGTAGCATTCTTTACGTTAAATAGATTTAATAGTATTGTATCATTATAATTATCATTTTCATCAAGTACTGGCGGATAACCAATAGAAATAAGATTACCACCAGTAGATAAATAGTTCTTTAATTTGCTATATAGCTGATTAAAAAGCGTGCTATTCAAATAAGTCGAATCTATAAATATAATAACTGAGAATTGTGAGAGATCCATATTTAAGAGATCTTCAACTGAACATGCCTCATAAGGTATTCCAGTTAATTGCAAATGTGATTGCAAGGCCAGAAAATTCCATGTGGAAACATTAATTGGCCATTTAGATAGTGTGAGCTTCGAGTATGTAATTAGGACTGGCTTTACTTGCAAAAAGGTTCCATTATTATCATTTTGAAAAGCGACTAAAGCTTCATTTCTCTCTACTGTGTTCTTACTATTTGAGAAATATGGTTGTGCTATCAAGTTACCTAGTGTTAGGCTTTCAAAAGCAAGAAGTGTTATTAGTAAGAAGATTGTTTTAAGTTTCATCTCCATCACGTGGCAAAAATTATTCTTTATAGCTAAAAACTATTTTTCATTAAAACATATATAAGTATCGAATATCTTCTTCTAACTATAGAAGCAACAAGGCAAACGAAAACTATAAAAGTGAATCTTTACATCTATCATCTACACGTTCAAATAAAATAGTCACAATACATATACAAGAGTGTGGAAGATATGTTACTTACACTTCTTCTCTTCGTAATAATTTTTGTTGTAAACTGCTATTTTTGGTGGCTATTTATAAAAAGCGAGAATAAGAAGGAACATATTGGTGTTTTTGCATTTGCACTCTTCTTTACAATAATACTTGTAATCCTCATTTTAAGAATAATATTTAATTTAATCTAATAATGATTCTCTTACCTCTACATTTTAGTAAATTTCTATAATGGGATCAATTAGCTTATACTTAATAGAGTCTACCAAGCCCATGTCTGTAATTCCAAATTTTGGAACAGATGGTAGCGTGACAAATTGTAATTGCATAAATGGAGCTGATAATGTACATCCAAGTTTAGCAGTTTCGTTGTTTAATTTTTCAAGCTTTTCCAACACCACTTTATAGTCCTCAAGAGAAATAAGTCCCGCTAATGGTAGTTCAAGGTGCGCTAATACGCTTCGCTTAGAAACCACTGTAAGGCCTCCTTGCATTCTGACTATATCTTGCACTGCTAGATACATGTCTTCAGCATTATCTCCTACAGCAACAATATTATGATGATCATGAGCGAATGAGCTTGCTATTGCCCCACTCTTTATTCCAAAGCCTTTAACAAATGCTTTGCCTACATTTTTTGAAGCCTTATATCTGTCTACAACAGCGATATGTAGTATATCCTCTGACGGATTTGATAAAACTTTATGGTTTTGGATAGGTACCTCACCTATAAACTCCTCATTTATTATCTGCTTAGGGATAAGTTCTATTACTCTTACCTTTGCTCTTCCCTCTTTCTTTTTTACCTCTATTAAGAAATCATCGGGTTGCAAATCCTTGTTAATATTAATCGATTTAAGAGCCCACTCTGGTATCTCTTGCTTTGGAATATCAAATGTTATTTTCCCATGTTCATAAACTAATTTCCCTTCAAAAAAGACAGACTCTATCTCTACACTTTCTAACTCTTTAAGAATTAAAATGTCTGCCATTCTACCAACAGATATACTCCCAATAATGTCATCTAATCTAAAGTGCGTTGCTATATTTATAGAGGCCATCTGTATTGCGGTAATCGGATCTACGCCCAATTGTATGGCTCTTCTAACATTGTAATCTATATGTCCCTCCTTTAAAATATCATCAGGGAACTTATCATCCGTGCAGAACATTAAATGTTTAAAATCCTTTATCTTGTCAACTATTCCTTTTATAATTTCATCTAAATTCCTTTCCGTAGAGCCTTCTCTAATAAATACTTTCATGCCTATTCTAAGTTTTTCTAATACCTCCTCAGGTTCAGTGGATTCATGATCGTCTCCTATTCCTGCAATATGATACGCAAAAAGATCTTTTCCAGTAAGATGTGGAGCATGCCCATTAACAATCTTTCTATATTTCCAAGAAATTTCAATTTTCTTGAGAAATCTTTCTGGGTCACCAAATAAATTCTGAAAATTAAGCTCACCAAGTGATGCAGAATAATCTGCCATCAGCAACTCTTCAGTTTCCTCCAATCCAAGTTCTCCTCCAGTAGTCTCCATACATTTTGCAGTAGGAACCCTTGAAGGAACCTCAACCAGTACTCTTAGCGGTATTCCCCTAGTCAGTCCGAGTAACATCTCAATTCCTTTAGGACCAAAAACATTAGCGACTTCCATTAAGTCGGCAAAAAGAGTCAGAACTCCATGAGGTACTAGAAGTTTTGATAGTTCAGCTGGCGTTATCAAAGTGGGCTCAAGATGCATATGTGCATCCATAAAAGCTGGTACCGCAAACCTACCTTTTGCATTTATGCGCATTTTTGCTGGATAATCCTTCTCAGAAACTGCAATTATAATGCCTGATTTTACTGCAATATTTCCCTCAAAGATTGTACCAGTATTAACATCAACTATATTAGCACCCTCTATTAGTAAATCTGCAGGTTTGTTATTTAATACATGATAGAAAAGAGATAAATCTCGTTTTATCATAAGTCACACATCCATCCACTTTTAATAAGGCACAATATTATATATCTTCATCTCTTGAGCAATTTCTACTTTCTTAAAAACTCTCTTAGCTTCTTTTAGAGAATCCACTTTATCATATTCAAACCAAATATGTGTAAGTAATAACTTTTTGACATTCGCCTCTTTCGCGATTAGAGCTGCCTCTTTAGCAGCCATGTGACCCTCCTCAGTTCTATGTTTATCTTTTTCTAAATAAGTAGCTTCACTTAGGAATATATCGGCATCCTTTGCTAGTTTTATTAAGTTCTCACAATACGCAGAATCTCCCGAATAGGCTAATGCACCATCCTCAGTTTCAACTCTCACTCCTACGGTAGCTATTCTATGTTTAACCGGAAGAAAAGTAACTTTAAAAGGCCCTACTTGAATACTGCCCTTTGAGTCAAACATAATAAAGCTCTCAAGGAATTTCATTATATTATTTGCCCTATAAGTTCCAATAAGCATATTCTTCGTTTCAAAGGGGAAATACAAAGGCACACTCTTTCCTTTAATATATAGCGCATAGGAGAGAGGTAAAAGATCTAACATATGATCAAAATGAAGATGTGATACTATAATTGCTTTTAATTTGGCATAATTTACAAATTTAGCAAGCCGACCAGTAATCCCTGGTCCAGCATCAATAAGAATATATTGATTATCTTTTTCAAGTAGATATCCAGGACTTGCCTCCCCAGGTGCTGTATACGCCCCCGCAACACCAAGAGGGATTAACTTCATAGAACCACCAACAAATAAATTAATAGATTTCGTTTTAAAAACATTATTTTATAAAAGGAGTATGAGTTAATTGCTTTTAGCAAAGAAACACAACTTTCTCTATATAAATTACTTATGATTTCAGCACATAGTAAGTTCTGCGGTGTTTATGAGAATTTACTTTAATTTCCATTATATTTTTATACGTATTTCTTAATACTATACTTTATATTAATTAATTCTTTTTGAGGGATTCGTTGTGGAAAGCAGAAATGTTCATGAAGTTAGGAGCTCTTCTATTGACGAGCTAAGGATCTATACAAATGGAGCTTACATACTTCGTTCTTTTAGTACATCTTTGGGCAAAGGGCGTTTTGAAATAAAAGTCAAAAATATAGAACACGATATTGATGAGTCATCGGTCAGAGTTTTTGCTTCACCAGAAATTAAAGTTTTTAACGTTTCTTTTATGCCTTTAAAGGCACCAAGAGTTGAGTTGTCAAGTGATGAGAAGAAAAAGCTTATTGATAAATTAGAGCAACTAAAAATGAAGAAAAAGAAAGTAGAGAATGCGATAGCTTCAATAAAGGCTCGAGTTGAAGCTCTTGAAAAATCTTTAGAGACTACTTTCAAATCTTCATTAATTGCAATTCTTTATGATAAAGCCAGTAAGGAGAAATTTGAAGATTTATTATCATTTATTGGTAAAAGACATCTTACCTTGCTTGAGGAGCTTACTCTTAAACAAAAAGAATTAGAAGATATTGATAGGAAAATAAAGGAGCTTCAAAGCGCTCTTGATGTAAAAGCAAAGCTTATTGATGTCGGGTCTCTCACAATAAATGGCACATCTTCAAAAGAAGGAAATTTTGATTTTCAGTTACTTTATTTCACACCTCTTGCTAGGTGGAAGAGTACATATGATTTGATTTTAAATGATGATTCAGGAGAGTTGCAAGTATTCGCTGAAATAAACCAAGAAAGTAATATAGTTTGGTCTCCAAAGAAGACTACAATTATTGCAAGATCTATTAGACCAGCACGATATATTGAGCCAAGCCCATGGTACATATACAAAAGAGAAATGGTAAAGGCTACATATGCTCCAAGAGTCCATTTGAAAACTCCTCTGCCAGAAGCTATAGAATTAGAAAAAGCATATGAAGAGGCTGAAGTAAGGGTTGAGGAGGATTTAATATACGAATTAAAAGAGCCTATCACTATAGAACCTAATGAACCTGCTCAAGCGCTCCTAACAACCTTAAAAATTACGCCTGAAAGATATTATTACTGGGATGCATTCACGATGGGTGAGACCTTAGAAATGTTAAAATTTACAAATGGAGACTTAGTTTTGCTTCCAGGACTTTACAGGATTTTTAAGGGCTCAAACTTTGTTAACAGAGTGAATTTAGGGTATATTTATCCAAAGCAAGAAGTTAAATTGGCTGTTGCTATAGATGGTGATATAGAGGTTAAAAAGAAAATGATAGAGCGGAAGGAAGAAAAACAAGGTATCATAAGGGATAAGGCCTTTATCAAATACACTTATCAGCTAACGATTTTTAACCATAAAAATGAGAAGATTGAAATTGAGGTACTTGATAGATTACCCGTTGCAAAGGATCCAGAGATTGAGATATCGCTAGAAAACGTATCTGAAAAGCCAGAGATTGACAAGCTTAATATAGTTAAATGGAAACTTTCGCTTGATCCTAACTCTAAGAAAGTAATAGAGTATTCCTTCCAAATAAAGTATCCTCCAGACTATAAATTAGCAAATGTTCCCTAATAATACTTAATAGAGATTTAGAAAGATCTTATTCTAATACAAGCAAATCTCCTTTCTTTTTTAAGATACCTTTACTAATAAATTGAGATTGGAGAGATACCATATCGAGTTGACAATCAGTGCAAAAATTAAACCTTTGAAATTGCTAATTTATTAATTAAGAGAATATATAACTAATGAGGTGTTATTATGGCTGATATTTTAATAAAAAATGGGTATGTAATAACGGTTGATAAGAATAGACGAATTATAAAAGACGGAGCTGTTGCCATAGAGGGAAATAAAATTGTAGATGTTGGAAAAACAGAGGGGCTAATTAAGGAGTATAAGGCGGACATTGTAATTGATGCAAGCGAAAAAATTGTAATGCCAGGACTTATTGATACGCATGTGCACCTTGCACAAGCAATGATAAGAGGATGCGCAGATGATGTATCTCTTGTTACATGGCTAAAGGATCGTGTATGGGTCCTTCAAGGAAATTATACCGCGGAAGATGGACGAACAAGTGCTGAACTATGCATATTGGAGATGCTAAGAACTGGAACTACAACATTTTTAGAAGTAATGATTGCAGGGAGATATGGATTTGACGGTATAGCTCAAGTTATTGAAAAGTCTGGTATTCGTGCTGGTTTAAGTAAGATAGTTATGGATTCTACAGGGTATGCAGACTCGGAAAGTATAATGTACCATGGTATGGTTGAAGAAAAGGAAGCAACCATAAAAGAAGCTTTGGATATGCACAAGAAGTGGGATGGTGCGGCAAATGGCCGGATTCATGTCTGGTTTGGCCCTCGCTCTGTTGGAGCTGTTTCTCCAGAAACATACCGAGAAATAAGGCAGCTGGCAAATGAACACAAAATGAGAATAACATATCACCTGGGTGAAGTAGTGGATGACGTAAGATATTTGAAGAAAACTTTCAATATGGGACTCACAGAGTTTGCAGAATGGGTAGGAATGCTAGGTCCAGATGTCGTTATAGCACATGCTGTCTGGATGAAAGATGAAGATATAAAAAAGTTGGCGGAGACTGGAACTCATGTAAGTCATAATCCATCTAGCAATCTGAAACTTGCTAGTGGTATAGCACCAATACCTGAGATGCTAAACGCCGGTGTTAATGTAGGACTTGGTTGTGATGGCGGACCTAGTAATAATAGCTACGATATGATCAGGGAGATGAAACTTGCAGCTATAATTCATAAAGTTAGAATTATGGATCCCAAAGTAATGCCTGCAGAGACTGTAATTGAAATGGCTACTATAAATGGAGCCAAGGCAATGGGTTTAGAAAATGAAATAGGAAGTATTGAAGTAGGAAAAAAGGCGGATATTATTCTAATTGATATGCATGCACCTCATTTAACACCATATACAAACCCAGTAAGTAACTTAGTGTATGCTGCTCATGGCTACGATGTTGATACTGTGATTGTTGATGGCAAGATTGTTGTAGAAAACAAGAAAGTGCTAACTCTAGATGAAGAAGATATATTGAAAAGAGCAAAAATACAAGCCGAGAAAGTTTATGAGAGGGCTGGAATAAAAATAAGCCCTCGATGGAATGTCGAATGATCTCTCATTTTTATTTATTCTCTTCTAAATATAATGACCATAAAGAGTAGTGGATATTCTATATCTTAGATTAAATTACCTTCTCATCTGCTAATAAATGTTAAAGTTTATAGCTAAACTTCAGTAAAGGATACTGAAGAATTAATAAGCTCGTTTTAGGATTGTTTATCTATTTGCAATAATCACTTAAAAAAGCTGAAATATTTAATATAAAAAAGCTGTATTCTATTTCAGTAAGATATATGTAGATATTTAGTATCACAAAACGTGAATCGGACCAAAACATTGTTTGTTAATAAGGTGAATTGGCATGTCTTTTAAGTTAATCGATTTCTTAGAAAGAAGCAAGTTTATGAGTATACATATTTGGATATTTCTAATAAGTTTCTTAGCTTATGCATTTACCGCAATGGATGTAATGCTAATTTCTGTTCTTCTTCGCCCCATTGCAAGGGAGTTTAATCTAACAGACATAGAGTTGGGTATTCTCGGGTCATCTGGATATATAGGCATGTTTTTTGGAGCGATAACATTTGGATTTATCGCAGATAGAATAGGACGGAAAAAAACGCTAGCTCTTGCGCTAATTATTTATAGTGTATTCACCTCTCTTTGTGGAATAACACCGAATTACGAATCATTATTAATTATTCGTGCTATAGCTGGCATTGGTCTGGGTGGAGCACTTCCAATCCCGGGGGTATATGTTTCTGAATATCCACCAGCTAGATACAGAGGCAGAATGATAGGTCTTGTTGAAACTGCTTGGGTTTGGGGTGTACTCCTTGGACTCTTTCTGTCGCTATTTGTACTTCCGAGCTGGGGATGGCGTTACACATTCTTTGTAGGGATAATACCTTTAATTTTAGTTCCATTAGTCTTACTTACACTACCAGAATCTATTAGATTCTTGGAAAAGAAGAAAAAAATTCAAGAAGCAATTGACATTCTTAAAAAACACGGTTTTATCAGTAAAGATGAAGAAGTTAGACCTGAAGACATTCTCATTAAGGAAGTGAAAGTTGATTTTAAGGATTTATTTAGAAGAGAGTACTTTAAGAGAACTGTATTGTTAATAGTTCTATGGATGGCCTTAGTTTATACGTACCATGGAATCTTTCTCTGGCTTCCAAAATTTTATGCCGATAAATTTTTCTCGGAGGAACAAGCAATTCTTTGGACAATCATAGTCACAATAGCTCAAATTCCAGGGTATTACACAGCAGCCCTTTCACTAGATAAATTTGGCAGAAAGATTATCTTAGGCTTTTACTTAGTTGGTGCAAGTGTAGGCTGTGCACTTCTTGCAATAACTAGTTATAGTGCATTCTATGTATTGATTGCCAGTATAATTATTGCACTCTTCAACCTAGGAGCATGGTCCGCTCTTTATACATATACCCCTGAAATGTATCCAACCGATTATAGAGGAACTGGATCGGGAACTGCAGCAAGCAGCGGCCGAATCGCAGGAATATTAGCACCTTACCTTACTGGGTACTTCTATACAATTGGTGGGCTATATTTACCATTCATAGCTTTCTTCATGGTCCACCTTATAGCAGGCATCATAGTTTTAATCTTTGGAATCGAAACTAAGGGAAAAACTCTTGAGGAATTGGAGAGAGGAAAATAGCCTCAATTCCTTTTATTACTATTCATTTTTCTGAATTTTTTGGCCAATTTATAGAGATCCGAGAAGAGCTCTTCATCAGTAATAAACGAAACTAGAAGAATTGCTGTAACAAATGAGCTACAAATGAAATTGATAAGGCTGATAAATATTATAAACACATTAAATTAAATAATGAGAATCCAATTAAGTCCAAGTAGATGTAGCGTTGCCTTATGAAAAACAAATGTACGGATGGCCCTGTAAGGAAGAATGTATAGGATAATTAAATAGAGCATATCAATCAATGTGACAACAAAGATCGCAATATTTATTCCAAACATATATGTAATTCGTAAAAACAGTACGTTTGCCTCGTGCTTAAAAAATACAACTGGATACTCCATATATACATGATAAGTTATTACAATATCGATTACCGCTGTAGCGATGAGAAATAAAGCTAGTAGTCCTTTTCTAATCCTTTCAATCCTCTTCACAATAAGATATAGGAAATGCACCCTCATGTGCTATCTCTAATATAAAACCTCAAAATATCTTAATAAGGCTTTTGCGTTTTAAAGTTTAAAAATTGTTTATACACTATCTGATAGGAATTAAGTTGGAATGCCCCTTATCATCAACAACAAGAGCATAGTATGGTGTAACTGGTGACTCACCATAAACTAAGATATTACCGTTTTTATTAATGATTCGAAAATGCGTATTTGCGAAATTAATTAATATTTCAGCCGTCTTTTGACCATATTTGTAAATAAGGAATACAACACCGTTTGTGACTATGAGATCTCTAGCAAAAAAACCAAATGTTTTTTTGAATTCGTTGGCACCATAAACATTTTCTAAAGTATCTGATCCTATGAAGAAACCATAAAACGTTGAATTAAGCTTCTTTAGGATGGCTTTAATATTATCCATGATAATATCATAATCTTCCATGAACGACTTTCCAAAGAGTCTGAAAATGTTCTTTTTCCAAACATCCTCAGGAGGTGGTTGAAATATATAGAGATATTTTTCAAAAAGCTCCCTTCCAACTAAAGGCATTATCCATCTCTCAACATCAGAGTACGATGCCCCAGCAGATGGTAAAATAAATACTGGGATTTCATTCAGGAGAAGATTTGCCATCGAGGGTACAACAATCCACCGATAGTATCCTCTCGTGTTCTTTCCAGCGTACAGCAGATTAATACTTCCTCTCTGATAGCCACCATTAAGAATTCTATCAAGTTCTGGAATTAGTGTAGGAACCTTCTCTCCCTTTATTTCTTTTTTCTCTATTTTTGAAATTGAAGGAACAGGATAAATTTCTCTAAAGTGATAAAATTTATGTTCTATGAGTGAAAATGGGTATACATTTTTTGGCAGTAATTCTCCATAAATCCTGTCAAAAATTATTTCACGATAAACCCTGCCACGAATATACTTTTTCTTTAAAGTAATTACATCATCCATCATGGAATCCAATGGCGACTCATTTGGCTCTTCTTTAAGGAAAATTAGGGAAATTCTTTCCTCTGATGAGAATAGAAGCAAAAACTCCTCTAACGTTATGTCATTCTCTTTTACTTCTAATTTGTACTTGAGGTAGTCAATAGAGTCTACTATGAAGACCTTTGGATACTTCTTTGCTGATGATATCTCATAGAATAAAGCCCTTACACTCTCATAGTCTCTAATAGGAAGCCCAAGTTTTTTTATTAAATCTAATTTGAGAGATTCGAAATCTAAAATATACCGTTCATACTCCTTAAGCCAAGGAAATATGGAGAGGAATTTTTTCTTCGACATCATAGTGACAAGATAATAAGCGATACCTCCTTTCGAAAGTATGTATTGAAAAATATTCAAAGCAAAGATTGTCTTTCCAGCACCTGCATAACCCCTAATCATTATATTTCTAGGCTCTTTAAAAATGTGAGAAATTACTTCATCAGGTAATCCCATAAGCCTATTTACCATGATAACACTCAACCCCTTAGTTATTTTATCTTTAATATATAATATATTATGTTATTATAAATATATTGATAACGTAATGGTATTTTTCATGATAGTGATATACTATATTATCATTAGGCTTGATATTATATCTCTTGCTGAAAATTGAAGATAATCCTCTTCATCAATTTATCACTTTTATCATCTAATTTAAAATAAGGATTTAGCTCTTAACTCCAAAATCCAACTCATTCTTCTTGAGGAAGGATTAGTATGCTCCTCCTGAAAAGAAACGTTAAAAACATTATTAAAATGGAAGTGTAAAAGATTAGCGAATCTATTATTGGAAGATAAAGATACACTCCTCTATAGATAAATACGATAGGGTCAAGAACAGCACCTATGAACATAAGTATACTAGCCAAACTTTCTAGAGGAATAAACGGTCTTAATTTGGATGAATGAATATTTATAGTATGTTGATAGAATGCAAAGCCAAATGATAGTTTCTCTAGCACTTCAAGAACCATTATAATTATTGAAAATATATCTATGATATTGAAATACAAAGCAACAGACACTACATATATCGTAAGAAATACACTAAAGAATAGAAGTATTACAACAGTAGATGTTAGACTTCTTATCTCAATCAATTCTATTTGAAACCTAGCCCTCCAATTAAGAACAAAAAATATTAATATCACACCTATTGGAAGGTACATGGCTGAGACAATAGAATAGTCAACATTACATATTAAGTAAAAAAACATTACCAATATAACATAGCCAGAAGCGATTTGACAAGCTATCCAATTAAATTTACTATATCCTAAAGTAATATAATATCCCTTTAATACTTTACACACAAATATTAAAGATGCAAATAGCAATATGGAAGAACCTATATTTAATATCAACAAAAAGGTTGTAATATATTCCACTATAATAAACCTCCCATTTTAAAATAAGAGTATGACAATAATGTTGAACACATTAACAGAATGCCTCCAGTATAGAATAAAAATAAGGCTACCATATGTAAAACAACCACGGGTTCAAATACAAGGGCAACGTACTCTCCAAAAATAGCTAAGGAGATATTCCAAATAGCAGGCTCAAGAAGTATTAGGAAAATACCCAGCATATATGTTTTATTTAAGTATCTATGATAATATCTTACTTTAGTTATAACTGAATTGAGTATTAAAAGTGTCATTAAAAGTATAGTAGTACCAATAGAC
Organism: Candidatus Asgardarchaeum abyssi; assembly: GCA_040225955.1. GTDB lineage: Archaea > Asgardarchaeota > Asgardarchaeia > Asgardarchaeales > Asgardarchaeaceae > Asgardarchaeum > Asgardarchaeum abyssi. The sequence continues at coordinate 14,202 of JBECUL010000031.1, forward strand.
GTCCCAAACATCGCGATAAACATTATTTTAGATATATTTTCATATAGATAATATGACACTAACATGAATAAGAATGGTATCCATATGATTAATAAAAATTCCTTTCTTTTAAAACTAAACTTCTTATGCAATGGAGAAAAGCGGACTATAAAGAGAAGAGCGCTGCATACTACGAGTAATAAAATGTATGATATCACTAAATAGATATAAGCATCTTCCTTTTGAAAACCATAATATAACATTGTAACATAAACAACCCTCAGCAAAATGCTTATTGATAAAATTATCGCTGAGAAAGAGACCATGTATTTCCCGATAACTCTGTTGATTAATAAATATAGTTTATGAAGTAAAAATATTATAATAAAAATAGCCGAATATAAACTTGTAAACGCAAATAAAGTTACTAAATTTATTAAAAGATGATAATTATTCAATTTTATCACCAATTATAATTCCATTTGGAGTAATGTTATAAGAGTAGAAAGAGGAGGGAGCAGCGCCGCTTATCTTCTTTATTCTAATCCCACGAACTATTTTAAAGTCGCGCACGATCTCTTTCATCTCCACCACAATATCAGCTATGTTCTCAAACATCGATAGTGTACGTTTGTCAGCAACGCCAACGTCTATCGGAAGCATTATTAGTGTCTTAGAATATTTTACAAGGCGAGCTATTTCATCAATGAATTTAAAAACAGTCTTTGAATCCTCAAAAATTAATAACGATGAAATTAAATCTATACTCCCAATTCTACATATATTTAATAATCTTTTAATAGCATCTGATACTGTAAATAATTTACTTAGTTCAACATGATAAACGTTATTCATTTTTTCTGGCAAAGTCGTTACTAAGAATAAATTATTCAAGATGCTCTCTTCAAGTAAACCAAATTGTAAAAGTTCTGATACAATTTGTTTCTTGGTTTTTGTAGCAGTTACTATAAATACTTTCAGATTATTTTTTAATATATTAGCAATTGTCGAATATAACAGAACATCGTGACCTATACCAGCAGATGCTTCAATAAGTACAATATTGCCAAATTCGAGAGGAATTAAAAACTTTCCATTTTTAGATAATAGCTCCATCATCCCCTATACGTCCCTAAATTTATTCTCATTATTCTTATCAATAACAATATTTCTTATTACTATTACTATTCTGATTTTTAACTTATTAACTGTCTTTTAGAATAGTATAGAAAGAGATTCTTTATTGTAAACCACTAAGCCATTATCTGTTATCTTATACGGACGAATATTTTCATCATAAGCTGTTCCTCTCATCTTTTTAATTCGAATCGCTCTTATAACTGAACCCCGAATTTCATATTCTCTCAGCTCGAAAACTCCATTCACTATAAATTCTTCTGCCTGAACTTCCTTAATAAACTCACTTAAAAGCAAAGTTGTTGTCTCATAGGAATTTATCATCTTCAATAAGGAAATCAGATCCCTTCTCAGTTCAAAGGGATCTTTGTAAAAGAGATTTACGACAGAAATAGGATCTATAACAAGTCTCTTTGGTTTTATACTTTTCAGTTTTTCATCTAAAGCAGAATAGAAATCTTTTAGATTTATAGTTCCGGTTCTCATAAAGCGGTCAGAATATAACTGCCATCCCTCCGAGCCAGAAGGAGAAACGTCATATATGTTAAAGTTACTATATTCCTTTAAATTCCATCCAAAGGACTTCATGTTTTGAATTAATTCATTAGCGGGTTCCTCTAATGTTACATATAAAACCTGTTCACCTTTCTTAGCACCTTCTAGAAGGAATTGAACAGCAAGTGTTGTTTTCCCAGCGCCAGGTCCTCCTTTAACAACATATGTTCTATTTGGTATTAAACCACCATTTAACATAGAATCTAAACCTTTAATTCCAGTTGAAATTCTATTCATTGGAAAAACCTCATTTTCAAAAATATTATATTTCATTATTAAAATGTTAAGCATAGGAATATTATAAAATGTAAAATTTCATTCTCTAATAAATTACTTGAAGAATTAGACATTTATATTTTTTCAAACTAATGTTTTTAAACAATATTATATTGAAGTTATTAAGTTGCAACTATGACAGTATATTATATATTGTGTATAACAGGTTTATCAGCAAATATTATTATAATTACGCAATTATTTATCAATCGTTCAACAAACACAAATTCCAAAAAATTTATTACTTTATCAAAGATATTTCTAGTCAGTCTAATGAGTATTCTTAGCTTTCATGAGAGGATGAGGCCCGTTATGCTGAGCTTGAGCCATGATGAGGGGATCGAACGCTGACAAAATTACTTTATAAACCATAATTCTTTGGGGTGAACTCTTTTGTTATAGAAGTGTATTTTCTTATCATGTCCTCTATGAATTTATCTTCGTCAGATGGTAGATAAAACTCACTTATTTCTATGAAAGTCTACCAACCGTGAACCCCAAGATTAAAGAAAATATAAAAGAAAACACATATGCTTTCCTTTTCTAATAGAGTGTTTAGTTAAGAAAAGCTTAATAGAGTGTTGAAGTATCTTTATATTAAAAGTCAATGAGGCTTAATTTGATGGATGAGAAGAGAGTTAAACGCTATAAAGAAAAGTTAGACCTTATTGAAATGAGAATCTCTCAGATTAAGGAGTGGACTAACAACTTTAATGAGGAAGATTTTGATAGGAATGAATTAGTCAAACTTGCAACTTATAAAGCTTTTCAGGAGATCGTTGAAGGCTCAATGGATGTAATTGCTATGCTTTGCAAAGATAATGGCATTCCGCCAAGAGATGACTATAGTAATATAGAGGCCCTTTTAAAGAAGAAAATAATAGATGATGAACTATCAAAGATCATGATTGAGGGAAATGGATTACGAAATAGGATTGTTCACAAATATAATAAGCTTGATGATAAAAAGGCATTCATAGAAATCATTGAGTCTCTTCCCGAGTTTGAAAGATTTATAGAGGTTGTGGAGAATTGGATAGAAAAACAGTTGAAAAAATAAAAAAGGATCTTAAGTTTATTGAGGAAATTCCAGAGGTGCATTCAGTTTTACTTTTCGGTTCATATGTTAAAGGTAATGAAACTGAACGGAGTGATATTGACATTTGTTTAGTCGTTCCACATATAAAAGAAAAGGAAATTAATAAGATTTTAGGGCTTGTAGTTTCTAAGTTGAGTAAAAAAGAAAACTATGATATTAGCATCTTTGAGAGCCTCCCACTCTTTATGAAAGCAGAAGTCATTGAAAAACACATAGTGTTATTCTCTCGTGACATTCTCGAGTTATATGAATATTTTTATTTCTATCGGAAAATTTGGAATGATCAAAAACATAGACAGAAGCTAAGTAGAGATGAGATGATTAAACTGTTTAAATGATAAGGATAGCTATTCAGCTATTTATCTCTGCTCGATGACTTTCGAGACTATGTATCGTAAAACATTTTGCATATTTTTCTTGTTTCTTCTAATTCTTTTATGATAATAATTAATAACTTTTCTACAAGTTGATTTTTCTGAACAATACCCTTTCTCTACAGCACTAGAATATATAACATATGGCCCTGATTCGGGAATATAAACAATATAGACCTTTTCCCTAGTTTGCCTAACCCTGCCAATAATCGCTTTTCTTGCGTCAAATTTTAGTATCTCACAATCTATGATCTCTGCAAGAATTATAAGAATCTCAGTTATTCTGGCTTTTGCTTGTTTAATGTATACACTAACAGCGTATTATAGAACTAAATGACATCAAGCTTCTGTGAATTCTTTCGCCTCTAGATCAGCATTAGAAAATACTATAATATTTTAATAATTTAGTAACAATACTGATATACTACTCCCTAATTTTTATTTTTCTTCGGTGGTGTAGTATTAATAATAAAAAAACTTTCTACCATTCTTTGCACTTATAGGAAACTTTTAGAATACCCTTTATCATCAAACATAATAATTCTGGAATCGAGATAAAATTGATTAGAAAGTAAATAATAAAGTTCGTTAAGCTATAACGTATTACAAAGTCTATTGATGAAAGTAGAAGCAACTAGATTTTTCTTGGATAATTATGTATACACGTCGTTAAAATAGCATAACGTTTTTGTGTCAAAATTATAATTATCTGGAAATGGTGCAACTATATGCCAAAGATAAGCATTTTTATTCCTGTCTATAGAGAGTCAAAATTACTGCCTAAAATTTTAACTAAGTTATTGATTCAGAATGTTGAAAAAGAGATTTTTGTAATCATAGACGAACCTACTGAATTTTCCCTAGAAATTTCAAAGAAATTTAGAGATAAGGTTAATTTCATCATAAACGAAGAACGAATCGGAAAGGCAAATGCTTTAAACAATGCTGTGAAGTTATCTTCAGGACAGATATTGCTCTTCTTGGATTCGGATATAGAAATTCCAGATGACTCAGAATTCATTAAGAAGATTATAGAAGAAATAAAAGATACTGATATTTTGGATATAAAGAAAGAGGTTGTACGAGATTCTTTTTTATCAAAGATGACATATTACGAATATATTGGATTCAATATAGGCTCATGGTTGTTGGCAAGATTTTTGAAAAGATGCCCATCCATTAATGGTTCCGCATTTGCTATGAGAAGAAAAGTCTTTAGCTCACTTAAAGGCTTTAGAAGAACCATTAATGAGGACACAGATATTGCCACAAGGGCTTTTATAAGTGGATATAGGTTTAAGTACACCAAAAAAGTTAAAGTCTACAATCATGTACATTCAAGTCTAAGAGACTGGATAAAACAAAGAAGAAGATGGTCGATTGGTACAGCGTTATGGCTTAAAGAGTGGTATAAGCCACTGTTAAAAACGGTTATTAGTAACCCTCAAATAATTATTCTTGCCTTATTACTACTCTTTCCTTCCTTGTTGCTCTTCCTATTAAGCATCTTTATATCAGATTTGTGGATGTATAAATTTTTCTCTTTGATCTTTTTGTTTCTTGCAATAAAGTTCAATATTGCACTGCCAGCTCTAATTCTAATAACTCTTAGTATAACTTTTGTTAGAAACATATATTTCTCATTTACAAGTTTTTTAGTATTTTCAATTTTATTTTTCGCATTTTCAAGAAAATTAGAATTTGAATTCAAAATTCATGAATTTTTCGTATATTACTTTTTCTACTCGCTTCTCAATCTTTTTATCACAATAAATGGCTTCATCAGGGTACTCATTTTTAAGAAGAAATCGGTTCCAGATTGGAAAATATAGTTTAAAATCAATTACCAGAAACAATTATTCGAGTTATAGTTGTGAGTTATCTAAATTGTAACGCAGGCAATTGCATAGATACTTTATATATTTTGATGGGAGCACACTTCTGCCCATAAACCCATGGAGACCTATAGAGAATATAAAGAAAATATATAACAAGGCTAAACATACTCAAATTTTAGGAAAAACTTTTTTATCAAAATCCATACTTGGCCTTCACTATCAGTCCAGTTCACTCCATGACAATTTTCTCCGGCTTCGGATGTTGCTCTATCGACAATTTCGACACGATGCCTCGCAATGTTAGGTTCCATTCTTCCACTGCCGGTTTAATTTTAATTTCAACTACAAACTTGACCCAGTAGTGACCATCAGTTAAAAGATCATCTGGTCCAACGAAAGCCATTCTTAAAGGTCCACCATCTTTTTCTGTTAAATATTCTCCATTCTTTTTATATGCCAATATCATCTTAAGTTCTCCAGAAGATACCTCTTCCCTGTTTTTGGATCATACTTAGTTACATTATCCATAATTTGTTCATAAGTAATACCATTGTGTATCCATCGCTAGCTGTGACTTCGATGCTGTCATTACTCGTTATTCCACCTACAAGGGCCAACAAATCTGTAATTAGTACACCAGTATAATTATCTGAGCCTCTGATACTTCCAACGCTTGTTATAAAACCGCCAGAGCCAGTATATGTTGGTAAAGATAAAATATCTGTTTCATTTAGAACGATTGCCTCATTTCCTACTGATGTCAATTGCATAGAAGGAACTTGTTATATCTCTTTTGGTTGTTAAGATAGTTGAAAGTAGTTTTTATAATAATATACCTGCCACAGAAGCTATTACAATTATCCAATAACTAAGAGAATTTTTGCCCTTTTCAAAAATCACTCTCCTTCGATATATACAGTCATACATATCGAGAAAAATAAGTTCTCTATAAACATTTTTCTCTTTTTATATCTCTCCGAAAAAGAACTTAGCATTGCAATTGTTCCTAATTGTGAATATAGGCACTAAATCACGAAAGTAAATAAATCCAGAAATCCTTAAATAGTCGATATGTATAATTATACATATCGGTGATATTACATGACCATGGATAGAAAACTAATTGCTTTGCTGCTGATACTCATCTTAGCCGGAGTATCTATGATTTTCATATATACTTATCAGTCCCAAAAAACAGAGCTGACCATTTTGCATGCTGGCAGCTTAGCAGTACCTTTCAAAAGTTTAAGTGAAATCTTTATGCGGGAAAATCCAGATGTCCATGTAAATTTAGAGGGATATGGAAGTGTGACAGCTGCAAGGTTAATAGTAGAAGGCAATAGAACCGCAGATATCCTTGCGGTAGCTGATTATGAAGTAATTACAAATTACTTGTTTCCAGAGAATTTATCCGATTGGTATATCATTTTTGCACGTAATGAGATGGTTATTGCATTTACAGAAAATAGTAAATATGCCGATGAAATAAATGCAAACAACTGGTATGAGATTCTAAATAGGTCTGATGTAACGTATGGCCACTCTGATCCCGATCAAGATCCATGTGGGTATAGAGCTCTCTTAGTTTGGAAATTAAGTGATATTTACTACGGCAAGAATATATATGAGTCTCTATTCATAAATTCCAGTAGGCGTATAATTCGGCCAAAGTCTGTTGAGTTATTAGCACTTCTAGAAAGTGGCGAGCTTGATTATGCCTTTGAATATAAATCAGTAGCAGTTCAGCATAATTTATCCTATATTGAGCTGCCTCCAGAAATCAACTTAGGGTATTGGGATAAGGCGGAGTATTATTCACAAGTTAACATAACCTTATCTGATGGTACGTTGATTATTGGAAAACCGATACTGTATGGTGTGACAATTCCTAAAAAAGCACCACATCCAGATATTGCAGTACTATTTTTGCAATTACTCCTAAGTAAAACGGGTCAGCAAGTATTTGAAAGCTTGGGTCAGCCACCCATATATCCTGCACTTACAAATGACGTAAATAAAGTCCCCGAAGCTTTAAGAGGGAATGTTACAAATTATTCGCCATAATTGTTATCTATATTTAAACTTTCCTTATCTTTTTATTCTTTGAAAACAACAAAAATTCTTTAGTGATGAAAATGCAAACACGAAGAGTTTCATTAATGTTGATTTCTTTTATGACCTTAGGGCTTATTATTTTCCTTTTCTTGTTCTTACCAGTTGTTAATGTGTTGCTGGTAACTTCACCTCACGCCTTTATTGATGCTCTTTTAGACTATGAGGTTCAGTATTCGATATTTCTAAGCTTTTATACAGCTGCCATAGCCACACTCTTAGCTTTTATTTTCGGAACACCTCTAGCGTATATTTTGGCCAGAAAAGATTTTCCGCTAAAAAGAATTGTAGATTCTATCATTGATATTCCAATACTCTTACCGCATACGGTAGCTGGTATTGCCCTATTGACGCTATTCGGAGAAAGTGGACCTATAGGTGCGATCCTTTCATCATATGGCATACATTTCATAGATACTATTTTTGGAATAATTGTAGCTCAAATGTTTGTGAGTGCACCTTTCTATATAAAAACAGTCCGTGAAAGCTTTCAAGAGATAGATCCCAGATATCATCATGTTGCTAGAACGCTCGGGGCTAAGCCATCTAAGGCGTTCCTTTACATTGAGCTACCTATGGCAACTCATAGTATTATCACGGGTTGCATTCTAAGTTGGGCTAGAGCAATTTCAGAATTTGGTGCTGTGATAATTCTAGCATACTATCCCACGACAGCCCCTGTACTAATCTATAAGAGATTTATTTTGTTCGGATTATCTGCAGTGATTCCCATTACGTCAGTATTAATTGTAATAACCTTAATAATCTTTGCAATTGTAAAGTACATTCAACTGAAAGGTACAAAGGAGGAGTAGGGTACTATGATTGAAGTCAGACACCTAACACGCAGTGTTAAAAACTTCAAACTCAATGATATATCTTTTATGAGTGAAGATGGCGAGTTCTTAGTTATTCTTGGACCGTCTGGTGCTGGAAAGACTATGCTTCTTGAATCAATTGCTGGTATAGTTCCTATTGACTCGGGGACCATTATTATCAATAATCGTGATGTGACTTTTGAGCCCCCAGAAAACAGAAATATTGGCTTTGTTTACCAGGATTTTATTCTCTTTCCCCACTTGACTGTTCGTGAGAATATCTCATTTGGCCTTAAAATGAGGAAATTATCTAAGGATGAAATGGATGATAGAACTGAGAAAATGGCAGAGCTGCTTGGTATATCTCATCTGCTTGATAGAAAACCTCACACTTTAAGCGGTGGTGAAAAACAAAGGGTGGCGTTGGCAAGAGCACTAGTAATACAACCCGAGGTTCTACTTCTTGATGAACCCTTGAGCGCATTGGATGCTCGGGTAAGAAAAACACTTAGAGATGAAATACGCAAGCTACATGATAGATTTAAAATTAATACAATTTATGTAACCCATGATCAGATTGAGGCGTATGTGCTAGCCGATAGAATAGGAATTCTAAATGAAGGAGAGCTATTAGAATTAGGAACACCCCAAGAAATATTTCAAAATCCATCACATAAGTTTACAGCAAAGTTTGTCGGGTTTGACAATATATTTAGGGGATATGCGAAAAGTGAAAATGGCATTTTGAAAATAAATCTTGAGAATAAGATAGTTGTAGAGGCTTTCGGTGAAAAAACGGGTAATGTCACTATCGCTTTTAGACCAGAAGATGTATTAGTCAGCACGAAACCAATCAGCAGTAGTGCACGAAATACATTTGAGGGAAAGATAATTGACATGAAAGATGAAGGAGCGCTCATACGCTTAAAGATAGATATTGGCATACCTATTTATGCGGTTATTACAAAGAAGTCATTTGTTGAGATGAATCTAAAAGGCAAATCCAAGGTATTTATATCATTTAAAGCATCATCAGTTAGGGTCTTTTAATGCATGTTTAGGTCTAAGAAAGCTGTAATATTATGGTGGCTATCTATTTTGTAGTCGACAGGGGTTGTTGTTTTAAATAAGGAAAGATCGCTAAAAATTCAAGTCAAAGGGTTATGCCAAATGCAAATACACATATGCTTATAGTAAAGCTTACAATAGTTACTACATCATATAGTGGAATTCCAAGAATAATACCGCCTATGGATACCAGAATTGGGAAAAAGTAGGGACTCAACAGCTTCTTAATCCCATCTTTTTGCATGATATCCCCTCTGTTAATAATAAAATATACCCATAAATTACTTTTTAGGAATAAAATTGGCTTCGTGAAAGCGCGTGTTGATGACATTGCATCGTCATGTTAAAAATTTTGCGATAAGGTGAAACGGGGCCGGGAGAAAAAGTTCATATGCAACCAATTACAACATACAACCCACTAATCCCGGCCCCAATAATTATACATGACAAACTGGTAAATGAATATTTCGCCCTACTCGACCACCTCATCTTCATCGCCTCGCAGAAGCCAATCGGTGCACCACCCTGCCCCAACGCAATAAAGTACGGAACCAGAACAGCACACATCGTAACAACCTTCGGATTCACAGTACCCATAAAAATACAACGCTACAAGTGCCCCTCAGGGGAAGTCACTTCCGTGAACATATTCACAATTCCAAATGGACGATACGACATCCGAATAATCCATGTAGCTGTCGTACTCTATACACTCGGACTATCAGCCGCAGATACAGCATCAATAATCGAATTGATATTTGGCGTCAGAGTTTCGAGTAAAACGATTTTGGAGTGGGTTCGATATGTAGGATTACGAGGCTTTGAAGAACATCGAAAGAAAATAGAGGAGATTGCAAGCTCCAGCAACATAGCGCATGTCGAGATGGACGAATTGTACCTCACTGTCGACCTTGATAAATCGCCATATGCAATAACACTAGTCGTCGATCCAAATACATCGCTGGTAATAAATGTTTATGTGTTTGTGGGCTCACAGATCACAACACTTGACGTATTAACAGTTGTTAACCGAAATAAAAAGATTTTCGAAAAAGCCAAGTTCATGACGACAGATGGTGCTAAGGCATATGCGGTGCTAAAGCAACAGAGCCCGGGGCGTCATATCATTTGTTTGCAGCACGTCACTTGGAGCAAGAGAAAAGAGAAAATGGTCATTAATCTAATAGAGAGTTTAGTTGATCGTGAGAGAGATTTACTGATAAGTGAGGCTGAAAGACAAGTGAAACGGTGGCTTGACGAGCTAAAGAGGCAGTTAGAATTCGTTCTTCCTCCTGTAAGAACGCCGCTTAAACTTTTCAAAGAACAATTGATTGAAAGGGCAGAGGATGAGGCGAATAGGATTCTCGATGAATACAAGAGGCGTATAAAATCCTATTTGGAAGCATACAGGGCATATATTCACAGGCGACTCTACGCAAGCCAGCATGCGGCGTTGGTTGGTGCGTTGCTGCCCAAACGTGAAAATCAGAATAGGAGGAAAGAGCAGGACGAGGATGAGATAACTACTAACATTTTGTACTACAGTAACATTGCAGCGACAACTGCGGTTGTGGAGGGGCTCAATCGGGTATTGCGTGGCCGTATTAGAAAATCGTTGAACTACAGAAATCTGCAGCTCGTGGAGTCGGTTGCTAAGCTGATTGTGTTAAATCACAATACGAGGGTTTTATGCGATGGCAAGACCCCGTATGAGCATGTGGGGATAGGTGTTAGTGATATGGAGTATAATCCATTTAAGTCTCTTGGCAGAGTGTATGACAGGATCGGCTATTATTACGATTTGCCTGAGGATGCAGGTCGCGTTACGATTCGTCGTGAGGTATACAGGAGGTACAGGAAGAAGACTGTGAAGCTGTTACGTCCTACTTTTGAATTGCCCAGTACGGATGATAAGGTGAATTGGGCGATCTGGGTACGCGATAATATATTGAACAGTACTTCCGCATTAATTAGGTGAAAAATCCGTATTGGCTGCGAAAAAATTATTTTTTCCGCCGCACTCCTTTTTGTCGGTGATAAATAAAATGATAGAAATAGAATACACAACCATAGTTGCGTATTTGATTGGATTCGCCCTCGGATGGGCATTCCACTCGGCAAGGAGTGCAGCCACACCGCAGCCAATACGGA
>JBECUL010000032.1:0-25043 GCA_040225955.1 Candidatus Asgardarchaeum abyssi
AAGGAGTGCGGCGGAAAAAATAATTTTTTCGCAACCAATACGGATTTTTCACCTAATTAATGCGGAAGTACTGAATAAATCATTTCAAATTAAATAATTCTCTTACTAAAAAATTAAAAAGATTTATAGGAGTCAAGAATCTTTATTTTTTGACTCCATTAATTATAAAAAAAGAGGTAGTTTAAATGATAGCAAAAATTGCAGTTATCGGAACTGGTGCTTGGGGCAAGAATCACGCAAGAGTATTTCATGAAATTAAAAATGCTGAACTTGTAGCAGTATGTGATATAGATGAAGAAAAAGCTAAACGTATTGCAAAGATGTACAATTGTAAATGGTACACTGATTACAGAGATTTACTTCGCAATGAAAATATAGATGCCGTATCAATAGCTACGCCAACAACAACTCATTTTGAAGTTGCAAAGTATGCGATAGAAAGAGGATTTCATGTTCTTGTAGAAAAGCCCTTGGCAGCTACTGTTGAAGAGGGTATAAAGCTTGTTGATCTAGCAAAAGATAATAGTGTTTTATTGATGGTTGGATTCATTACAAGGTTTTGTGTGGGAGTTCAAAAATTAAAAGAATTAATTAAAAAGAAAGAGATAGGAGATCCTGTTTTACTTAATGCTCGGCGTGTTGGTCCATTCTGGCCAGAACGTGTCGGTGATGTTGGTGTCGTTAAAGATGTTGCTATTCATGATATTGACAGTTTTCGCTACTTACTGGACAAAGATCCAATAGCGGTATATGCTACAGCTGGTTCTCTTAAACATAGATATGAGGATCATACTGACATTATTTTACACTTTGACGGAGATCTGAATGGCTTTATTGAAGCCAATTGGTTAACACCCAATAAAAAACGTGAGATAAGCGTAACAGGCTCACAAGCAATAGTGTCTGTTGATTTACTTACTCAAGATATAATTATGGAAACTAAAGAGTGGATTATGAAATCAAAAACATCATGGGTTGAGCCTTTAAAACTAGAATTACAACATTTTGCCGAGTCTGTTGCTAAGAAAAGAGTTCCTATAGTAACAGGTGAAGACGGCGTTAAGGCATTGCTTATCGCAGAGAAAGTTCTTGAGAGCGCAAAAGCAAGAAAACCAGTAGATATAGTTTTTTGAAAATTTATTATTAATAATGTCTTGGCTCATTTGTTAAAATTTTTATAAAAAGACAAACAATAACTATTTTAAAATAAGTGGAGAATTGTGGATTGTCAATACCTTTAATACTTATCACTTTGCAAACAATCATTACATCTTTAGCTTTTTACCTGATAGCTAGGCAGTATTCTAAAAATCGTTTAAGACCAGAGTTCTTTTTATCAATGTTATTTTTATTAATGAGTATCTGGGGCTTTATGTCAATTCTTGGTGGCTTAGCTAAGTCATACTACCTAGCAACAATTTTCTTCAAAATTGGTATCACAGCTGGTATTAGTGGATTCATAACTATCTATCTCTTTATTGAAGATTTGTTAGGAACGGATTTTAACATATTTCATTCTTTCTCATTACTTGTTTTCTATACCACGGCCATAGTGTCTATTGTCATCTATGACGAAGCCGCTCCAGTCTTTTGTGAGGACGTTGGAATTTATGTTCTTGTGTTTAAAACGCTACTTCCGAGGATATCATTTATGTTAATTTCTTTAGCCGTAGGGCTATACTCAATCATAATCACAATAAGGTATCTACTAAACTCTTTGAAAAGATTGAAGCATGTTAATAAATTGGCGTACCAACAAGTTTGGCTTTTATTAACCTCCGCTGCTGTAAGTATTCTAGGCAGTATGATTTTATCCTATATTGCCATGTTTTTGCCTATGGGCTATAAAACAGCGCCATTCCATATAGTTGTTGCAATAGGAGCAGTTCTTATTTTGCTTGCTTATATAATCTCTCCAAAGACTCCTTATCTTATAACCACAGATCCAATAGCACTTTATGTAGTTTCTGAAGAAGGATTACCGTTGTTTACTTTTAATTTTACTGGTGAAAAGAGAGTGAATGATATTCTTATTGGTGGTATGTTCTCAGCCCTTATACACTTTGGTAGGGAAACATTGGGTGCTTATGAGGATGTTGTAACTATTTTATGGGGAAATATTTCAATAACATTTGAACATAAAGATTCAGTTATTTTTGCTCTTGCCTCAAGAAGGAATCATAAGCTCTTAAATCAAGTTTTAAGAATATTCATGGAGAGATTTTATGAGGAGTATAAAGAATATCTAGTTGATAGTAAGGCTGTGAGGAAAACTTCAGCATTCGAGGGAGCTATTAAAATAATTGAGGAAGTATTCCCATTCATTTCAGTACCAAAATATGGAATTAATAATAATATCAAAAATTAGATTTTAACTTCTAATAATCACAACATTTATCGAATTTAAGGGGCCTCATTAGAATTAGATAAAAAATGTTATGTTTTCTCCTTGGCTGATTCTATGAGGTAATTAAACACACTTTTCCAAATGAAGCCATCATTCCTCATTTTATTTTCAAAGTTGTTAATCATTATCCAGTTCTCTAAGGCCTTTAACGCCTCGTTATCCGCTTTACCGGTAATCTCACCTTTGTAGAAGCCAATTTTCTTAAGTGCTCTTTGAATTTTCTCAGCAACATCTTCTATCTTTATTATATCACTCGGATCTTCCCTTGAAAGTAAAGTTAAATCCCAAATTTTAAATAGCCTCTTTAGTTCTGCTACTGGCTCTTGATGGTCATCCACTCTAGGATCAACATATCTATCCGTATATCCCCCATACCCCCTTTTTCTCTGACGACTATAATAGCGGCAGACTGCTTTTCCACGCTTATCTCCACCAGCTTTATCTCCTGCTTCTAATGCTGCTAATAGTCTGTCAACAAGTTCTCCCTTTGTAGTCTCAAAGACTTTTGCCATAGCCTCTACCACTTCTGGTCCAGCTAAGATATTTCCCTGAACTGTGTAATTTTCACCCACTATGTGCCCAGCCCATTCAAAATATTTCTTACCGGTCCATGCTGCTGCATTACCTTTCGAGTCCACAATCCCTACTTGCCGGTCATCTTTCATTTCATCATTTTCTATAAGTTTCTTTAATACCACCTCAGCTGTTAGCCCTTTGCTTAATAGCTCTAAACCTCTTGGGCCATATGAAATATTTGCCCATGCTTGGGTAGCAATGGCTCCAACTTTTGCTTTAGCCCAAGGAACTAATGCTCCTACAGCAATGAATTTTGATGCTACAGCAACTCCCCAGTCTCCTTTGTTCAAATCTGCTGCTACTATTGAAAATGTTGATGGTCTTAATATTTTAAATATAATCTTTGGCACTCTTATCACCAAACACTGTATTATAATTAAATTTGATTTTTCACAAATTTTTACATTTTGCTTTTTTCAAATTGTGCCATGAATCTTGTCATTAGCGATAATAGTATTATGAATGTTGATACCAAAACTACAGTTAATATCCCATAGAACCCAAATTGCGCATATATTGGATAAGTTAATGTGGGTCCTAATGAATATCCTATAAACCTTAGGAAGTTATAGACTGACGAATATGTAGATCTCAATCTTGGGTTTATATCAACAACAATAGTTGAAAATGTAATAAACAGCGTTGTGATACTAAGACCCATTATAATGATAAGTATGTATAAAACTGCTATCCAGTCGATGAGAAAGTATAATGAAAATGTAATACAGAGCAAAGTTGAAGCTATCAGCGTAGTAAATCTTTTCCCAAGATTATCTATAAGAAAGCCAGCAATTGGACTGCTTAAAAGACCAGCGAAACCAGCTGCTGAAATGTAAGAGCCAATAATTACTGGGTCAAAATAATAGGGTGGGCTTGATAATGTCTTAGACAGGTATGTATAAAAGGAAATCCTAGAGAAGAATATTAAGAAACCGAATAAACCCAGCACTATAAGTCTCTTATCACTAAGGGCGATTTTTATATTCTCAATTATGTCCTCTGATTTTGATGCTGGGGAGTATCTTATTAATGTCGATCGTTTACTGAACAAAATGGTTAGAAACACAAATGTGCCGATAGCAACAAAGTAAAAGAAAAATCTCCAATTAAAAATTGCAAGATATCCAGCAATTATTGGACTAGAAGAAATCCCAGCCGTAGCCGCTACAGCATAACCACTCATAATTTTTCCTCTGCTTTCTGGTGGTGAAAGATCACCAAGTAATGCCATAGAAAGCGGTGTAAGAAAAGCTGCACCAATCCCTTGTAGAAATCTTGCAAGAATAAAATGATATATATTAGGTGAAATAGCAACATAAAAGCTCGAAAAGGCAAAAATTGATGATCCAATAAGAATTCCCTTAAAATATCCAATCTTATCAGAAATAGCTCCGGAAAATAATTGAACTACACTAAATGGAACGAGATAGAGCGTTATTGATAAAGCTATCATATCCACGGAGACAGAAAAAGTATCCTCTAAAACTGCCATAATTGCCAATATCGCATTACTAGTGAATGGCCCTATAAATGCTAAAAAGTAAGCTAATATGATCAGCGACCATATAGTTTTTTCGTAACTCTTGTACATAGAACACACCTAATCAGCTTAATCACGTTACAATTTTCATTTTCCAAAGATGTTATACACATTAAAAAATACATGGATAAAACCAAAAAATGAAAAATCAGTAGGTAGCTTAAAATTGTTACATAAAATAAAAAATAATAAATTAAACAATAATTCGCCTGCTCTCTTCTTAGAATTGCAACTATGTTTTCCTTTGTTATGCTATAGGCTGGTTTTGCAGCACCGAGTAATGCTAAAAGTATAACGATAACAAAATATGTGACCAGAGCATCCCAAGGAAATACGTATTCTAAATGTAGCACTCCTGAGGCAGCTGCGCTAGCCTCTACCGCCACTTGTAGAGAAAATGGTAAATCTATAATAGCCAGTATAAAGGCAGTAACTGATATCAAGAGAGCCTCCGAAAAAATGATTTTCGTTATGTCCCATCTTCCGAAACCAATGCTTCTTAATACACCGAATTCCCATCTCCGCTGTATTATTGTTTGTGATGCCACTATAAAAATACCAAGTCCGCCGATTATTAGTCCAACAGAGATAATCACGTAGAAGAAGGCATATATTTGATTTGAGATTGCTGAGACACGATTTATTAGGTCATCGACCGTTATTGTCTCTATTTTATGGTTGGAAAATTCTTTCTTTATATCCTTTGCAACTTCTTTTCTGTCGTATCCTTCTTTAACTGTAACTAAGAAGACACTTGCTTTTCCTTCGAATCCAAAGTTCTTCTCTGCTGTTTCTTTGCTTATGTATTTTGACTTTTCTCATGGTATAAATCTTAACTAGATTATCTGCTTTAAGTATGATTTCTTCCTTCACATATATCGCCTCTGTGCATATGTATGAAATTTATTATCTCATTAAAAGAGCATTATATATAGGTTTTTGACAAAACAATTTGACAGCATATATCAAAATTTTTCAACAACTATTGAATTTAACACAAAATATAAAAGAAGAAGTGAATTATTCTATAGAGGCTCCACAGTTCGGGCAGAACTTTGCATTTAACGGTGCTGCTGAACCACAATATGGACATACCTTATAACTCAATGTTTGTCCAGACTCTGAAGATATTGGCATTTGCATTGTCGGCATTGGTTGATACTGTTCACCACTTATCTCCGGTATTACTGGTCTTACACCATCAACTTCATAAATAACAAGCTCCCCTGTGTTGGGATCAAAAGTTGCTTTTAACCGTCCATCGGAGCGCAAATAATTAATTATTTTTAATATCTTACGTCTGCTAATTTTAATCTCTCTACTCAAGTCTCTTATGCTTACTCTATGATACATTTTAAGTGTATTTGCTACGAGATTTACCTTATAGTGATACTCATAGTATTCGTGTACAGCGCCGAATAATACCCATACTCCTGCAAAGGCGATCCAAGGAGAGCCTGGAAAATCAGGGAATATTATACAGAGTAATCCCCATCCTATGAAAATTAATCCAACACCAAGTGTTGAAACAAATTCGTGGTAATAACCCAACTATATCACCTGATTACTACTATAGTAGTAACATTTATAAACTTTTCTATTAAATATTTAATTGATAAGTCATGAAATCTGAAGATCTAGTATCATTACTAACGGAATTTGGGTTAACGCAATATGAAGCAAGGGCTTACGTTTCATTACTTGAGTTAGGGCGAGCCAATGCCAATCAGATAGCCACTCGAGCTGAAATTCCTAGGCCAAAAATATATGAGACTATGCAAAGTTTAATAGATAAGGGATTAGCATTTGCCACTACGACAACTCCCGTTGAATATATAGCTAATGATCCCGAGAAAGTAGTTACCATGCTAAGTGAGCGATATCTAAAAGCTGCTGAGAGATTGAAGGTGTTGCTTGCAAATCTTAAAGCTAAACAGCAAGCTCAAATTGTTGCTGAGGAAATAATATTTACAAAGAACGAAGCATCCTTAATTCAAGAAACAAAAGATAGAATACTGAAGTCTCAAATTAAAATTGAGATTTTTGATATAAACGAGAGAATACTTGCAAATGAGGATATTGTTAATTTGCTTGCAACGAAGAAGAAGGAAGGAGTATTCATTGTAATATATACAATTGACCTTGTTGCGAAAAAGATATCCCATGAGATAACAAGCGAGATAAGAACAGTAAGCTCTGAATTTTACACCTTTGGCGATACCTATTTACTTTTTGATAATAATACATTCGTTATATGGTTCAGCACTAGAGGTGTTTCGAATTCGTATGTTGGTTGTTATGGTAGCTTAGAGGCTGTTAACAAGCTAATAAAATTTTTCTTAAAAGTAGCACATAAGGAATCAAAACTGCATAGAGTTTCAGAAATAACAGAAGTAGATCCACTAAAATATGTAAAAATTGTAAGCCCTGAAATGGTAATTGCTTATCAAAAAATAAGCTATATAGAGCCAAAAATAATCAATTATGAACAGCCATACTCAGCATTTATGATAATAACATCATCACGTATTATATTTCTAAGTGTTTATGGAAGTGATAGCAAAATTGTAGCTATTCCAAGACCATTTGTATTGTACGTTACACCTCTTCTTGTTAACGGGGATCAACTAATTAGAATAACCTATATGAAAGTGGGTCATTATGAAGAAATTCTTGTCAAGGTGAGAGATCCACAAGCTATCCTAAGAGCATTCATTTAACACTAACTCGTATCATCTATTACTTTACCCTTAGTTTCTGGAAGTAACCATATGCTAATACCTAAAAGTGTGTTAAACAGTATTGCTAAGGCCATACCCCCAGCGAATCCAGCACCAGGATAGATTAGTGTGACTAATAGAGGAGTATATGGAGCAAAAAACGAAAGCCCTCTAGCTGTATTGTAGCATAGTCCACTTAGTGTGCTTCTTAACTTTGTTGGAAATATTTCGGCAAACACAGGACCGAATCCTGCAAAATAGCCAATTCCAATTCCTAGGAAGAAAATTGAAATCAGTGCCATTAAATCAGAATACCAAAGTAGTGTTATGAAGAGTATACCTATCGATTGAACGGTTGTGAATATAGTAAATGATAACCTTCTGCCTATCTTATCCGCTAAGGCACCAAATAGTAGATGGCCTATTAATGCGCCTACTTGTGAAACAACAATCCAAATTCCTGCTCCAACAATACCTAGGCCCCTCTCAGATGCAAGATAATGAGGAAGCCATGTAAAGATGAGCCAATAAGCGTACATACCAAGCGTTGCCAACATAACTCCAAGTAATGTATTCTTAAAGACTGGCCGTAATTTTTCCCATGTTAATTTCTCTTTCTTTAATTCAATATGTTGCCTTCTAGACTTTAGCCAAATATCTGATTCTGGAAGCCAAAGAAACATACCAATTGCTATTATTAATGACGGAGCTGCAGAATACATGAAACACATGCGCCAACCAAAGGTCTCCATCAAAAATCCACCGATTATGGCAGATAAGCTAACCCCTATTGGTGCTCCTGATTGAAGAATAGCACCAGCTCTTCCTTTCATTTCTGGCGGGAATGTTTCATTTGTTAACGCTTGTGCGACTCCCCACTCTCCTCCAACACCAAATCCTGTTATGATTCGATAAATCAATAAGTCATATAGCCCAATGCTTAATCCGCAGAGAAGAGTTCCTATGGAGTACGTTAAAGTAGTTATTATAATGACTGGTTTTCTTCCAAGTCTGTCGGCAACAAAGCCAAAAAATATACCACCTATTGCCGTAGCTAAAAGCGAAAAACCCATGATTAAAGCAACTTCTGCGTTTGAGAGAAAAAATTCAACTTTAATCTGTTCAAGCAAAAATGTATAAAGTATCAAGTCATAAAAGTCGAAAATCCAGCCTAGTAGGGCAAAGGTTAAAATTTTCCAGTGTATCCAAACAGGTTTTTCGTACTGATAAAGCATCAGTGTCCCACTACTATTGGGAATATATGCCTCTGAATGTGTGTTTGCCTCCATGTTTGTTCCTCTCTCTTTGGTAACACATTTTGTTGCTCTAAAGAACTTAAAAATTTAACCTAAATTAATGAAAAACTAACTTTGTTTTTTGAAAGAAATCTATAATGCAAAAAATTTTTCTTTTTGGCTATTTTATTCCAAAAATCTTGTCTCATAAACTACCTTGACGTTTTGAGAATATAATTTTGTTTAACTTCAAAAGTTATATTAAAATAGCATGTTGCTTCATATTTTATGATTTTTTAAGATTTAAACAGAAATATTTATAAATTTTTTACAAAAAGAGTTCTAACAATAAAAATTTTAGTGATTAAAGATGTTTAGTGAAAAAAATCAAAAAAGGTATATTGTTACATTAATACTGAGAGACGAGGACGGGCTATATAATTATCATCTAGATAGATTACTTACAATATTGAATGATATAGGGCAAGCTAGAGTTTTAGAGAAAAAGCAAATACTTTTAACTTGTATTGGTTTTCAATGTATCAATGCATTATTGGTCAAAATAGAGGTTTTCATGAATTTTTCTGATCTCTCTTTGTCTCTTGCTGGATTTCAATATGTGAAATTAGGTAAAATCAATCCATTTATAGATAAGGTTGTTGATATCGAAATTATTAGCATCATAGAAGCTGAGGAGAACCGTCCCTTATTTTATGATTATGAGCAACATAAGAAATCTGGTGCTGATACAAGAATAAAATTAGAAAGAAAATTAAGCAATGTTGCATTAAAAAGGTTATACACTATTGAGAGTGAACTTATTAATACTGCATTAAAATATGATGATTTAGCATTAATGTCTCTTGATTAAAATTCATTGTTATTATTCAACTTTGAAAATTTTAATCTAAAATTTTCTCTTTTTAAAAAAAATTTAAATTTAATAAATCCATATCTTGATATTGGTGACATTGAGATGGCAAAGGGTGGATTCTACTATTCAATAATAATCGGCGTTTTGATGTATTATCTGCTATATTTTAGTAACTATGGAAAAATAGTACTTAATTACATTCCTAGCGTACCTATTTTACCAAAAGAAGTAGTTGTAGCGGCTCTTGTTATTTTCATAGCAGCAATATTCTCTGGAGGACCTATTGGAGGACTTATTTCTGGGTTGGTATTAGGTATAATTTTTTATGAATATAATTATTATGTTAATATAGCATTCTCTATGGTAACTGATATCATGACCCAGAATGTGGATTCTATTATGTCGACGCTATCAATCGTATCGGATCACGTAGTGTATTATATGCTTAGCTCTTCAGAGTATCAAATGTTTATTGGCATTGCTGCTATTGTTGGGTTGATTGCTGGAGTCATAAGTAAGAAGCTTTTAGGAGCTCCTTCGGAGACCGAAGAAGAATAAATTTTATTTTTACGTTAACTATTATTTCTATATTCTATATAATACTTTATTATTAATAATAATTAATTAATATAAATAATATAATAATAATTAATAATTTAAGGAAGTGGTTGGCTTGGCCAACCAGCTTTTTGTACAAACTAGAGATGTAGCTGTTGAAGTATGGAGAAATTGGAAAATTGCAGCTATCCTAGCGATATTTTATTCACTTAATGCTTTATTTATAGGAAAGGCCAAATTGTTTGCTGGCCATGGCGAGGTAAGAATGTTTATATTTATCCCTGCAATTACAGCTGTTTGGTTTGGTCCAGTGGTTGGTGGCTTGGTTGGAGGATTTGGCAACCTATTAATAGATATAATTGATGATGTAATACTAAGCGGAGAGTCCTTAGAGATTTCCAACTTTATAGGCTTTCTCGCTAATCTAATCGGTGCGTACATAACTGGTATTTTACGTGACCCTCTTGAAGTTACAAAAGATGAGAGCATAATCTCACTAAAACAAATAATAAAATACATTAGAAATACCATTGCAGCTATAATAGGAATGGGTGTAGTAACAGGTGAAATCATAGGGCTGGGTCTTTATGCTGCAGGATACTTCCCTAGTCCAGAAATAGGGTTTATACTAGCATGGGAGATTACAAAGATAAACTCTATGTTTCTTTTAATAGCAATGGTTCCAGTGCAGATTTTTGTCACTGCCTTTGAAAGGCATAGAATAAAAGCATATTATGAGCAAGCGGATCTTACTAGGAAACCTGTAATGGTTGAAGGACCTAAAGATTCCCCTATAGAGATAAAAAGATTTCATATAGTCGGCGGTGATGGTCTAGTTCAAGAAAAATGGGGCCTCTTAGAGATGGTATTAAAAAATAATTCAAATGCTTCTCTACAATATAGAATAGAGCTGAACTCCGATGACAAGATAGATCCATCAGTATCATATACAAAGATTTTGAAAAGTGGAGAGGATGATGAAAAATACTTTAAGATTTATCCGTTTGATGATGGAGTTAGAGAGATGGATATATACATCAAACCGTGGATGAACTCTATTTCTCTTCTAGAACAGAACTTTGGTAAAAACCTTACATATCACTATAAGTATCGCTATCGTGTAATGGCACCACTTTCAGATAAGTTTCATGGTGTGATATCGTTTATTACAATGCTTGCTTTTATAGGTGTTACTATAAGTGCTTTACAATCTGTTCTTGGAACAATCTCCAGCATTAAGGCTACGTACTTCGGCTTAGCAATAGCTATTGTGATTGTAGAATTTATCATACTAATTGCGTATTACATGCGACTTAAGAGGAGGTTGAAAGGATGAAAATCGGCAGTACAGTTACACTGATTTTAGGATTTTTACTTTTAATTGTTGCAGCATTTGATTTCACAGTTGGTATTGTTACTATTCCAAGGTACCTTTTTGGCGTAATCTCCTTATTCCTGATAGTTGTCATAGTGGTTCTTTTATATCTAGAGAGACGTATGGAAAAAGTGATCTCTGCAGAAGTGCCTAGTATTGAAGAAATGAAGGAAGCAGCTCGCGGAAGAAAAGCGGCTCTTTCAATAATTCCTGAAGGTGTTTTTGAGGTTTATAAACCAGCTAAGTTGCATATAAAGATGAAAAATGTTACTGGTTCACGTGGAATGAGAATCTACTTCAGCAGTCTTGATTATGTTAATCCTAATAACATAATCCTATGGCTAGAACCTGATGAGAAACAAGACATAATACTTCGTGTAATACCTGTAGGTAAAGGAGAGCGAGAATTGGCAATCGAAGTAAGGCCATTATTTGACGAAAATGGTAATTTAATACCTGAGGCCGATGCTGACCCTATTTCGTTTCAAAGCTTTAAATACAACGCAAAAGAAAGAATGGTTGGTGGCTTGACAAGCACTCAAAGAAGCATTATAAAAAACATAGCAAAAGTAGCCGCAATTTTCACGGTCATCAGTGGTGCTCTCTTTGCATATTTCCCAGAGTTGGTGGCTAGTGCGGAAATAATAACCTCATTTGTTCCATTATTCATAACGTTACAAGTGCCGTTGCTGTACATATATTTCTACTTAGTAAATAGGTTACCTATTTCCTAATCTACATGTCTACTCTATTTTTATGTTCGGACATCGTTTCTTAATATAGTCCAATGACTGCTTAGCCCAACTAAGTTGCAATTCAAAAATGATAGGCCCTTTGAAATTATGCTTATCTAGGTACGTTAAAAACTCACAAACTGGAAGTTTTCCTTCACCTAAAGGTATGTGGTCCTTTATCTCTACATAACCATTTTTCTTTATCTTATATCCGTCGTGAAGATGTATCTCTGCAATTTTATCATAGTTCCATTCAAGAAATTCCATAACATCATAATTTCCTGAGTAGCCAGCTAGCAAATGACCAGTGTCAAAACAGATCGAAGTATCTAACTCATCAACTATTTTTCGTGTATATTTAAATTCAAATTCTACATTTTCTATTGCCAATCGTCTTGAATTAATTCCTGTGGCCTCTAAGAGATTTTCCACACTTTTTAAAGCATTAGAGTAGAACATTTCATTTACAATATTTTTTAAGGCCGGAGGCCCCTCAATCCTAGAAAGCTCAGATGCTAAAGCTCCAGTGGCATGAATAACATAGACTTCTGGTGAAAAAATCTCAGCGATATTAATTATTTCAGCTAATGATTTAACAGAAGCGTCTCTTATATGAGGTACTGGGCTAGCGGGCTCTATGGACCACAATGGTAAATGGGCCGTATATATCAAATTCAGTTTTTTCTTAATTTCCTTTAGCTCTTCCGCTACCTCCTCTGTGAGGGAGTTTGGTATCACATAAGCCATATCTAAGGTAAGTTCAATAACTCTAAATCCATTATCATATGCCCTTTTCACCAGATTTTTAAAATTTAAGAGACTCATTATTTCAAGGAGACTTACTTCGGAAGCAAGTTTTGTAAGCTCTATAAGGTGCTCAAGATCTATGGACGTGATGCCAAAATTCATGTGCACACCTCACTATATATGTAACTTAGTAATAACATAAAAATTAATATATTCCTTAAAATTTGTTATTCACAGCATGGAATATTGCAACACAAAAGTACAATAGTAAGCACATTCTGCCAAGAGTATTTATATGTAAAGTCTATGAAATATACATTAAGAGGCCCTATATTCATCTGATCGCTAAAGTATCCAATAGAGGAAATAATTCATGATTTGTAAAAAAGCCTACCTGATTGCATTATTAATTATTGTAGTTACAAAGTTTGTTATCCATGCATATATATTGCTTAAGGCACCATTGCTTCCAGGACTTGATGGAGGGTACTATGCAGTTCAAGTTAGATCCATACTTATAAATGGAAAATTATATTATTCAGCTCCTCCAATCACCTTTTATATTTTTGCACTTTTCGCTCAAGTGCTTTTAGCCCTAGGATACGGACCGCTAAATATATGTGTAATTGATGGTATCAAATTAGGACTATCAGCTATGGTAGCCCTAAGCGGCGTGCCTGCGTACCTTTTTGCATATGAGCTATTTAAAAGAAGAGATATTGCAATATACTTTACGTTAATTCTGCTGTGGCACCCTTATTTTATAATAATTTCTGGTGGAGCATCATTGTATAAAAATTCGGTTGGAGTTTTCTTTCTCTTTTCATACCTATACTTTTTGTTTAGAAGTATTGATGAGATCGATAGTAGAGTACATATCTTAACTATAATATTTTTTGTGTTGAACGCTTTAACACATATACTAATCTTCGGAATAGCTCTAGCCTTAACATTGGTTATTAATATTATTTACGTATTCCTTTGGAGAATCAAAGGCTTGCCTTTGAATAATAGATTCATAAAAACGATTATTGCAAACTACATATTAGTTATTTTTGCTTTTGTCGCGATAATTCTCTTCTTCCCCGAATTTTTCGGCACATATTATAAATTTGAGAGTTTCATCGAAAGGTTTCCCTTTGAGTTCATACCACTGATTCTTCCAATAATTCTTTTTGGTTTTGACTTAATAGTGGTTATCACTTGGCTCTTAATCCTTGTAACAGCTTATGAGTTGATTTTTAGAAGGAAACATTTTCTATCGAAGAATAAAGCTCCCCTATTGATGATTCTCATTGCTATGGAAGTGTTAGCTATCTTCTTATTATGGCCGTTTTTTGAGTCTCAATATCGTATTCGATTTCTTTTTGTATCGTTCATCCCATTTACTGTACTATCATCCTTTAATATCTCTAATTTATTAAAGAAAAAAGGAGAGGCGCTGGTTGCCTTTTTAACTATAATGTTGATTTTCACGCCAGCCATTCTTAGAAATTACTCTCACACATTTCCATGTATCTCATTCGCTGAGACACAAGATATACTCGTAATGAGGCAATATGTAGAAAAGGAAAAATCCATTGTGTATACAAGACCTGGTTTGCATTATTGGGTAACTTGGTTTCTTGATGTACCATCAGATTATCATCTTAATAAAGAGAATCTTGAAAATGCTAAGGAATCGTATAAGTATGTTTATGTTATACTTCCAAAATTGGTAAGAAATGTACCACCATGGTGGAAGCTGATTTTCAGAGGGAGTTCGCTTTCACTTTATTTAGTCACATAATAGTGTAATTATATGTGTCTATTAGAACAACAATATTATTAGGGTCGAGATCACAGTGGTGTGCTCGATGGTATAGAATAAAAATCTTGATATCAAAAAATCCCAGGATAACATATTACTTAGGGTAGTGGTGTACTCACATGAAGTCTCTTGGATACATTTTGAAAAGATATGCTCATATATTTCTTCTAATTGTTGCAATACTTTTTGGATATGGACACGCATGTTTTACTTTCCTTCGTTAATTAGAGAAAAGTTGCATGGATATACTTATCTATAGACCTGAGTATCTGAAGATTATAGTTAATGATTGCGGAAATGTTTACATGACAGATGGAGTTTTCCTATTTAGAAACGCGACAGACTATCAAATATAATCCTAATCCTTTCTATTATTCTTGCTAATCATAATTGCAGGGAATGTTACTATTTAAAAACCCTTCTAAATACGCGTAAGAAGTTCTCTCCAAGAATTTTTCTTATCTCATTATCAGAGTATCCTCGTGAGACTAATCCCTTCACTATGTTAACGAACTTTGTCACATCTTCAAAACCTTTAGGCCATGTGTATATTTTGCCATCTATTTCTAATAGGCGAATTCTTCTTTCTAAACTCTCGCTCCACCCTTCTGCAAAATCAGATCCTATTCCAACATGGTCTACGCCTATGAGGTCAACTATATAGTCAATGTGATCTAGCATGTCATTAATCGTACAATTTTCTCCACCTAGAAGTCTTGGAAAGCCAGTAACTCCAATAACTCCACCTTTTTCAGCTAACGCTTTTAGCTCATCATCATAATGATTTTGATAAGTATCAACTAATGCTCTCGCACTTGAATGGGAGAAAATCACTGGATCTTTAGAGACTTCAATCGTTTCTAATGATGTTTTGGGACCCACATGAGCTAAATCTATCAAAATTCCCAATTCATTTAGTTTTTCAACCAATTCTAATCCAAACTTAGTTAGTCCGGTATCGTGTCGTTCAGCACCTCCAGTACCTGCGATATTTTGAAAATGATACGTCAATTGGAAGATTCTGAGACCTAACTTATAATAAATATCAAGCATGTCAAGTCTACCTTCCAGAGGGTCTACATTTTGAAATCCGATTAGAAATGCTGTTTTATTCTCCTTTTTTGCAGTTAGTATATCCTCAGCTGTTGTTGCCAACATTATTAGGTCGCTATGTTTCTTAAAGTAACCATAAAGACGAGCAAAACGTTTAATTGTCTCTGATATGTTCTGGTTCATTGCAATTGTATAATTTATTGCTGTTATACCAGCGTTACGTAACTTCTCAAAATACCCACGATACATCAGTGAGGCATTTAACCCATCAATCACTATACATTTCCTATAAAGTTCCTCAGCATGCTCCTCTTCATCTTTTGAAAGATTAAACATATTCTCACCTCACCTCGAGTAATTACTTATTGATAAAATTAGTTTTCTCTTTTAGAGTTTCAAGAAAAACCTCCTTTAACTCTGGCTCTATTTTCTCTTTTACCCTATCAAGAATTTTTTGCTCATCTACTGTTAGAATTTTTCGATCTCTCATTACTACTCTGCCATCAATTATTACCGTCTCTACATCATGGCCATTAGCCGCATAAACTATTGTATTAATAACATCACAAACTGGTTGCAAATGCACCTTTTGTAGGTTGATAATTGCAATATCAGCTTTCTTACCAGCTTCTATACTTCCAACTTCATTTTCCATAAAGACCGCTTTGGCTCCTTCGATAGTAGCCATCCTTAAAACATCTTTTCCTGTTAATGATCTTGCTTTTAAGGTTGATACTTTAGATAGGAAGGCTGCTGCTCTCATAGTTTCTATCATATCCAGATTGTCGTTACTAGCTGCACCATCTGTTGCCAGAGATACGGTAATTCCTTTGTCAAGCATCTTCCTTATTGGTGCTATACCAGACGCCAGCCTCATGTTTGACTTTGGATTATGAGATACTTTAACACCAGCTTTTGCAAGCATATTAATTTCTTCATCATCCAACCAAATGCAGTGAACAGCTAATAGTCTATCGTCCAGTAAACCAACTTTCTCTAAAAATCTGATAGGAGTTAACCCAGTTTCCTTTTTGGTCAGTTCAACCTCATATGGTGCCTCAGAGACATGAGTAGTTATGGGAACTCCAGTCTCATTAGATTGCTCTTTGATCATTCTAAGAAAGTCTTCAGTACATATATAGGGAGTCGACGGAGCATATATCATCTTTATACGGCCGTTTCTAGAATTATGCCACTCATTAATAGATTCCCTTATATCCTTAAGCACTTGTTCAGGAGGTCTTATGAGGTCCTCTGGTATCCATTTATTAGCTAAAGTGACGCCAGCTATGCCACGAATACCCACATCGTCAAATGCTTTAAGTGACATTTTATAATTGGCACTAAAATCAAGTATAGTGGTGGTTCCAGTTTTTATAGCTTCTATTGAAGCAAGTAATGCTCCATAATAATAAAATTCGTTGAATCCGTTAGAAATGAACTTTTCGGATAGCCGAACTATAGGAAATAAAACTAAGTTGCACCATGGCTCTAACTCAAGATCATCATGCCAGCCTTTCATGAAGTTTTGGTAGGTATGAGAGTGCGTATTTATAAATCCTGGGACCACTGCTTTTCCCTTAGCATCTATAATTTCGTAATCCTTAGAATTATATTTTTTCTCGATTTTTGAGCACTTTCCAACATCTACAATTTTGTTACTCTCGATCACAACAGCTCCGTTTTCGATTATTTGATTGCTTTTATCGCAAGTGATAACATATCCACCTTTTATGAGGAGGTTCAACAATCACCACTCCTCGCTGGTAATATTAAACACAGTTATATGTGTCATATAAGGCATATTAATTTTTTTATAAGAAACAGCATAGTTTTCAAAATCCTTATAAGTATAGCAAGCGTAAATTTTAAAAAATGTTATATTGAAAAGCTCAAAATAGACTCAGTATAGCAAGTTCCGGGTGAAAATATATTGTTTAGAAGATTGTTAAACGCTAGACTTGATGAGGAGTTCATACTGCAGAATATCTTAAGTGAGATTAGGGTGAAAATACTCAGAAGTATAACAAAAGAGCCAAAAACTGCCTTTCAATTATCAAAAGAATTAGGGTTACATACCTCAACTATTTATCGGAATTTAGATGTGCTAGGTGCTTATGGATTGGTGCGTGTTTTTAAAGTTGAGAGCTTTAAGCATCTTCTTAAAAAATATTATATGGTAACGCTTAAAGGATTTTATGTCGCGTTTGATTTTTTGAAAGATCTAAGTTATGAGTTTTATTATAATTTTGAAAAGTACTTTTCATATAGATGGAGCATTCAAATCCCTGAAGAGTGCATTTCAGAGTACGCAAAAATATCTTCAAACGAGAAATTAGTTAAAGTTGAACATGAGATGATGAAAAAGTTTCTTAAGGAAACTCCGTTTACTTTAGAGGACTTAAATGATCTGGATACCATCCTTACGTTCATAGTATATGTTATTAAGAATTGTAATGACGAAGAGATAAGAAAATTGGAGGTTGAGAGAATTAAAATCCATGCAAAGACTGTTTCTAAAATGCCTCAATTTATTGATATATTACGGAGACGTCTTACTGAAAAAATAGAAAGTGCTAAGATGTACTTGGAGATTCTATATAAAGCAACTCAAGAAAAGAAACCTATTTCATGACAACTAAGAATGTTTGCTTAGATGGATTTTTAGATAAAAGATTTTGTTATTTTTAAGCTAATTTATTATTTCTATATGTAAACACTTACGCAAATTATTTATATGACTTATGTGTCATATATGTTCTCAAAGAATTTCATGCCTACCACTATTTTAACTTAAATTAAATAAGGTGAAAGACATGGGCGAAGAAGAAAAGATGATTCCAGTTTGGACTCCTGGAACACCAATCATTGGTGGAGTCCATATCGGACTTATCATTGCTTGGGTTGCAATAAAACTAGCTGCTGCTGCTATTCCAACTTTTCCTATTCCTGGTCTTCCTGGCTCATTATCCGCCGCCATGTTCCTTAAAGGTCTAACGGGTCCATTGCTAGGACCATATGCAGGCTTTATAGGCGGCTTGGCTTTTGGAATATTGAATCAGTTTATCTTTCCATATACTGCCTTTTTCGGTCCACTGACTTTCCTAACAAATGTTACTGGCTTCACTTTTGAGGGTCTTGCACTTTACCCCAGAAAGAAAGGCTGGATAATTACGGTTATCTATTTCATTGTTATGTTGCTACTATGGTACTTCTATAAGGGTGGTGCTGGATTAGTTGGAGGAATGCCACTAGTCACATGGGAGCACTGGTTTGCAATTCTAATCCTAGTAATACCATGGGTTCGTAACTTCATGCAAGAATCCATAATTAAACGGGACAATCCTGCAAAGCTATTCATAGCGCTATTTTTGATTGGCTGGGTTGGATCTATGGCAAACAACATTATGGGCTGTGTCCTTGCATTCTATATGTGGGACTTTACCAATCCTATCTATTGGGTGCCAATGATTCCATACTATGCTGCAACGGACATTCTAGCATCTATAATTGGTTCCATAGTAGGTACTGCAGTTTTAATATCATTGAAGCGAGCAAACATAAGGGTATTCATCGATGAGCTGCTGGTAGTAGAAGAAAGTTAATTATTTTTTTCTTTTTTTATTAAACTTAAGGTGTGGGTAAATGAACAATACTGAGGAAAGAGTAATATATATAGAAAATCTATCTTTTAAGTATTCTGGCTCGAAACGGGAAGCACTAAAGAATATCTCTCTTTCTATTAACAAGGGAGAATTTGTCGCGATAATGGGCCCTACTGGTGCTGGTAAATCAACATTATGCTTAACCTTAAATGGAAGCATACCTTATATGATACATGGTCATTTAAAAGGAAAAGTCTTGGTGGATTCCATTAATACTCAGGAAACCCTTATGCAAAAACTAGCAAGTATTGTTGGATTGGTCTTTCAAAACCCTAACTTACAATTATTTTGTCTCGATGTAGAAAGTGAACTAGCCTTTGGACCTGAAAATTTAGCTGTTGAACGTGAGGAAATTGCAAGAAGAGTTCATGAGATTGCGAAGCTTCTTAGATTAGAAGACTTGCTTGAACGATCACCATCACAGCTTAGTGGGGGTCAAAAACAAGCTGTTGCCATAGGCGCAGTTTTAACTATGTTACCAAAGGTATTGGTTTTAGATGAACCAACTAGCAATTTAGATCCCATAGGAACAAAGCAAGTGTTTGAAATACTGAAAAGGCTAAAGAAGGAAAAAGGAATAACAGTAATCATAGTGAGTCACAAGAGTGAAGAGATCGCAGAGTTTGTTGATAGAATAGTAATTCTACGAGATGGAGAAAAATTCATGGATGGGAAACCTGAAGAAATCTTTAGCGAGAAGGATATTGTAAATAAAACATTTATTCGTCCTCCACAAGTTAGTGAGCTGATTTATAAACTTATTCAGAGAGGATATGCATTTGAGAAAATACCAACAACAATAGATGAGGCAGCCGAACTCATTAGAGATTTTCTAATTAAGAATAATGTTAATGTTAACAAGAAGGTGACTCTGAACTCAAGCAATCAACAAAAATCTCTTGGAGAAAGCAGTAGCGTAAAAAATGAGCCTATCATAAAAATACGCAATCTATGGCATATTTATCGTGGTGGAGTTGTTGCAGTAAAGGACATAAACCTTGATATATATCCTGGTGAATTTATCTCTATTATTGGACAAAATGGTGCTGGTAAAACAACACTTGTTAAACACTTTAATGGTCTTCTTAAACCAACAAAGGGCTTTGTAATGGTTAAAGGATACGATACACGTACTATGCAAGTTTCAGAGCTATCTAAATATGTAGGGTATATTTATCAAAATCCTGACGATCAATTGTTTGCAGATACTGTTGAAGAGGAAATCGCATTCGGCCCTAGAAACTTAGGTTGGAGCGAGGAGGAAATTAAAAGGAGTGTTAACGAAGTTCTAAAGAGATTAAACTTAGAACATCTTAGGGACGAGCACCCCTTATCATTAGGACTTGGGGATAGACATCGTGTTGCAGTAGCATCTGTTCTTTCAATGAAACCAGATGTCATTATATTAGACGAGCCTACAACTGGGCAAGACTTTCGAGGAAGTCGTGAGATTGTAAACCTAATTAATGACCTAAATAAGGAAGGAAAGACTGTCATTATGATCACTCATGATATGTATTTGGTAGCTGAATACTCGCACCGTGTAATCGTAATGGCTCAGGGAGAAATTCTATTAGATGGTACACCAAAAGAGGTTTTCTCAAAATCTGAAATTCTTGCAAAGTCTTATCTGTCACCACCTCAGATTACATTGTTGGGTCAGAAGTTGAGTGATGTTGGTTTCCCAAGTGATATACTATCTGTAGATGAATTTTGTGATGTATTTGAAAGAATAGTTAAGGGTGGTTAAAATTAGTTCAAGAGGATATGTTGTTTATTATGCGGGTGACACCTTAATACACAAATTGGATCCTCGAGCAAAATTAATAATGCTAGCTTATTTCATTGGCCTAGCTTTACTTTTCAGTAACCCCATTCATCTAGCGTTAGTCCTTCTAGCAGCGATTCTGATTTGGTTTTATGCGAGGATACCAGCAAAAGAAGTGTCCCGAGTTTATAAATATGTCTATGGAACTCTGGCACTGGTTATTATTATCCAAGGCCTTAGTTTTCCAACTGGAACCGAAATTCTAAGAATAATCCCAGAGAATCCATTATTAGGAAACGTAGGAGCGTTGACCATAGAGGGTCTAGTCTATGGAATAGCAATCTCTGAAAGAATCCTAATAATGATGATAATTGGCCCACTGGTAATCTACACAACACCACTTGATAGATTAATCTTAGGAATGGTTAAAATGAAAATGCCATACACAATTGCCTATATAATGAGCTCTGCACTCAATATACTACCAAGTGTCCAATTAGAAATAGCGACTATTATTGAAGCTCAGACTGCAAGAGCTTTTACAAAGCTGGAAACAGGTGGGTTTGTTGAAAGAATGAGAGCGTATATCCCGATATTAGTTCCATTAATAGTAAGTATGGCTAGAAATAGCACACAATTATCCCTAGCAATGGCTGCAAGGGCATTTGGTGCATCAAAGGAAAGAACATTTTACCGAGATATTAAAGCTGAGACAAAGGATTACATAGTAATAGGTATCATGGTTGTTACATTTGCTATTTTTGTCTACGCATACATAGTATATGGGTTTGGAGCATTTGACTTCTACGCAATAAAGTTCTTCTAAATGGTGAGAAACATGTTAGGAGAATTTCTTGAGTTCCTTTTAATAATATTCCTTGTGCTTCTCGGAATATACTTCGTGGAGCCTACCATAATAGCTAATATGATGAGGACCTTTAGTGGAATTCCTGCTTGGAGATCCCTAGCTCTAGCACTTTTTCAGAGAGCACTGTGCTTTGATTCTCCTGGAGCCTCTCAACTAAATATCATAGAGCTTAACTTTGGAGACATCTACGTAGTAGCATTTTGGCTGTTAACAGGTTTACTCTTTGGTTATAGACATAAAAGCATCAAGAATGTTCTAATTATAGGACTAATAACACCACTAGCTACTGCACAAGTTTATATTATGATGCTTCAACAGTACACTCCTGATCTTTGGAATAGCTTTTCTCCTAAAATGCAAGAAACGATTACGCACACCGCTTACATGAATGGCTTACAATTGAGTTTAGTCTTAATTGCAGGTTTACTAGCGATGGCAGTAGTCAGAAAAATAAAAATGCGAAAACCAATGGCAATTTACATAATTCCTGAAGAGGAGAAAAAGCCACTATTAATAAAATGTCCAGCTTGCAGGAAAGTTCATTATTCGAATGCAAGATTTTGCAGTAATTGTGGGACTCCCATGGCAGAAAAGGTAGAAACAACTGAGGAAACAACTATATAATAGAGGGACACTAATGAACATCGGATTCACATCAATGTATTTTTTCGAACTTCCAATAGATGAAATCTTCAAAATAGCTAATGAACTAAATTTTTCCTTTATAGAACTAAATTCTGAGCTGTATTGCCTTGAGTCTTCAAATAAGTCAGAGAAAATGATAGCTTCCGAGATTATAGACTTAAAAAATAGCTATAACGTAAATTTAGAGCTACATGCACCCTACGTTGACATTAACCTTTTAAGCTATAATAAGGAAATTCAAAAAACATCTTGGAAAGAAATTCTAAAAGCTCTACATTTTGCATACCTAACAGAGATTGATATTGTAACTCTGCATCTTGGGAGGTTTCCATTTGGGCTTGAATTAAAACAAGATGAAAATAGTTTTCTTAAAAAGATATACCAGAGAGGGGTTAATTATCTTAAGAATATATTACAATTTGCAAAGACCCATGAAATTAAAGTTGGTGTCGAAAATTTGCACTTTTTCCCCGGTAAGTTTCCGAAATATCCAGAGGATTTTGAGATGCTTATCAGTGATATACCAGATTTAAAAATAACTTTTGATTTGGCACATGCTTATACAATATCTGACGTCTTGGCTGAGGAATTAATGAAAAGGATGCATGATAGGATTATAAACATACACGTAAGTGATGTCGATGATACAACCAATGATCACCATATTAGCATTGGTGATGGTAAGGTCGATTTCTCTTTATTTTTTAAGAATATGAAAAAGTATAAGATTGAAGCTCCAATAGTAATCGAACTAGATGCAATAAAAGTTTGTGGAGATAAAATCTCAAACCTCCGTTATCGTAAGGATATGCTTCTAAAATCAAAATCAAAACTTCTTAATTTTGCAAAGCAATAAATTAAGCATCAAAACCTTTAATCATCGACATACCCTAATAATAATCTCTCTTTTTATTAATCTACGAAAACACCTAAGTCTTCAAGTTGGTCCACAATTCTTCTCATGACCGGAGTAAAGCCTACAATCAATATAAATTCGGGAATCGCTATAAATGGTAATATCCATAAAAACGGGATCCCCAATACAAAGGATAGCATAAATGAAACAGCAAATGTGATAGATGCTGCGAAAAAAGCACTTCCGATTAAAGGATGTATCTTCTGGGAAAGATAATATGCACCCATAGCACCAATAAAGTTCCACAAAGGCATCCAAGTATATTCAAGGAACCCAAATGGACTAAATAAGTTTGATATAAAGTTGCCAACAGCAAATGCATATGCAAACCATTTTCTCTTTGTTGCCATCCCCTTTAGAGCTTCTGAGACTCTAAATTGTATTACTGCATACGATATTGGTGCTACGGCCCATGTTATTGCAGCATACACCGAAGCCAACATACCAATTTGAATGAGCATTTTAAGAGATTTTGTCTTCTCTGAAATTTCTGACATTTTAATCACCACCAAGATGGCGTGTGGTTATGAAAGTTAAGATTCACTTCTCTTAAATTTTGTGATAAAGTAGCCAATATCTGTGTTCTATGGTTTTTCAAGACTTTAGATACATTTTATATCTATTCAAGCTAAAAATTGGTATTAAAGCAATGGAGTTGTTACTTGTGTTTATTAAGGTTGAAGGGAAAAAATCGGAGGCAAAATAGTTTTTGACCTGCTCAAATCATATGGCTTTAGGTTAAAATACCTTGACGAAAGCGAAGATAATATCATACATGGATTTTTTCGATTTTAGTGAGTTTAGCGGTGAAGTTGCCCTCTTAGGAGGGCGTGAGGTCCTCTTTGTTTCATTCACTCTCATGAAAGAGTTAGAATATCTAAAGAAGAAAATTAAAAGCCTAGTTGTAACATTAGTTGATAATGAAATATCAGTTCATAACCCGGCTTTAGTAACGTTCGATGGTGAAGATGTATACATAGAAATTATAGTTAAGGAAGGAACACAATATCCTCTAGATGCAAATTTAAATGTTAAGACAACTTTGCGCAATAAAGGAAAAGAGAAAATGGTTCTTAAGAATATTACAAGAATACCGCAGAAAGCCCCCAGATTATATCTGGGGGATGAATGCGGTCTGGGAGGGAGGGGGCTGGGTGGTGGGAACGCAAAATTTTAAAAACAACAAAACAAACAAAAGAAGAAATGTGAGTAGCCATGCCAAGACGCAAACACGCCAAATGGAGAATAACGTACCACATCGTCTAGATACCAAAGTACAGGAAGAAGATTCTGAAAGGCCGCATCGCAGAAACACTGAGAAAAGCGATAATGGACAAGACCAGAGAGCCCGACATCGAGACGATAGCTCTAGTAGTAATGCCAGACCACATACACCTCATAGTCTCAGCACCACCAAGTATATCGCCAAGCGAGCTGGTCAAGCATCTCAAGGGGCATACGGCGAGGAGATTGGGCGAAGAGTACCCATGGCTTAGGAGGAGAAGCCATATCTGGGCCAGAGGCTACTGGGTCTCGACACTCGGAGATGTCT
>JBECUL010000033.1:0-23884 GCA_040225955.1 Candidatus Asgardarchaeum abyssi
CTTCCATGCTATGGGTGGGCGAGAGGGATTAGTAGATACTGCTGTAAGAACATCAAATAGTGGTTATATGCAAAGAAGACTTATTAATGCTTTACAAGACTTAAAAGTAGAATACGACGGAACAGTACGTGATGCCGCAAGCAGAATAATTCAGTTTAAATATGGTGAAGATAGTGTAGACCCTGCGCGATCCGATCATGGTAAAGCAGTTAATATAGATGTTATAATTGAAAAAGTTTTAGCACAAAGAGAGGGAAAATAATATAATTCTATATTTTATTTTCAACAGATTGTGATGGTGCTTAAAATGGAGGATGATAATACAATAATTATAAAATACATAGAAGAAAAATGCAGTGCGGGTGAAATACCTTTTAAACTATCTCAAGAGCTTAAGGAGAAAGTGCTAAAGTTAGATGTAGATCTTGAAACAAAAAAGAAAATCGTTGATGAAGTTATAGCTGCTTACAAACGTTCTTTAGTTGAACCTGGAGAAGCAGTGGGGATTGTTGCAGCACAATCAATTGGTGAGCCAGGTACACAAATGACATTGAGAACGTTTCACTATGCTGGTGTAGCTGAAGTTAATGTTACTTTAGGTCTTCCAAGATTAATAGAAATTGTTGATGCTCGCAGAGAACCAAGTACGCCAACAATGACTCTTTATCTTAGGGAAGATTTAAAATATGATGAAAAGATTGCTAGAAAAATTGCTAATAAGATTATGTATACGACTATAGAATCAGTAGCTGATGATATCTCCTTAAGTATGATTGATAACTCTATTATAATTAACTTAAATGAAAATATACTCAAATCAAGGAATCTTACTGTTGAAGCTGTAGCTAAAAGATTAGCACGTAGATTTAGAGATAAATATACAATAAATGTTGAAGAAAACAGAATAATCATAACTACTGAGATCACCGATCTGAACAAATTGCAAAAGCTTAGGGAAAAAGTTAGTAAAACGCCAATAGCAGGTGTTAGGGGTATAAAAAGGGCAATCATACAGAAAAAACCTGATGGGGAATATGTTATTCTGACAGAAGGTAGTAATTTACCAGCTATGCTAAAAATACCTGAGATAGATGCTACAAGAATAGAAACAAATAACATCCTAGAAATCGCTGAGGTTTTAGGTATAGAAGCCGCTAGAAATGCCATTATAAAAGAAGCAAAACATGTTCTTGACGAACAAGGTTTGGATGTAGATATACGCCATATAATGCTGGTAGCTGATTTAATGACGATGAATGGCGAAGTTAGCCAAATTGGTCGTCATGGAATCAGTGGATCTAAAATGAGTGTTCTTGCGAGAGCTGCTTTTGAAGTTACAGTGAAACATCTTCTTGAGGCTAGCATGCAGGGTGTTGAAGACGAACTAAAGGGTGTAGTTGAAAATGTTATAATTGGTCAAATGGTTCCGATAGGCACAGGATCTGTAGAATTATTAATGACAAGACCAAAGAGGAGGATTAAGAAATGATAGATTTTTCAAATGCATTAAAAATAGCTTTACGTACTGGTAGAATTATTCTTGGTTTTGAGAGAACTAAAAAATCTATTATAAGAGGTAATGCAAAACTAGTAATAATAGCATCAAATGCGCCTAAAGATCGAATGGAGGAGCTCAAATACTATGCAAAACTCGCTAATGTACCAATATATATCTTTGAAGGATCATCAAAAGATTTAGGTGCTTTATGTGGTAAACCATTTATGGTATCTGCAATGAGTGTTGAGGAGCCTGGAGACTCTAATATATTAGAGTTGGTGGAGGCTGAATAATGAGTATTCGTCTATCATCAGAAGAAATACAATATATTCACTTGTTTGAAAGTATTACTGGTGCTGCTGCGAAAGATTGTATCATCATTCCAGAGGAGGACAGAATAATTTTTCTAGTTTATCCTGGGCAGATTGGTGTAGCAATTGGTAGAGAAGGTAAAAACATCCGGCAACTAAAAAGTCTTTTAAAGAAAAATATTGAAATTGTTGAATTTTCGCAGAATCTTAGACGTTTTGTACAGAATTGTTTCAGAACCGTTAAAATACTTGATATTAATATTGAGACTGATAATAGTGGAACAAAGAAGCTTCTAAAAGTAATCGTAAGACCTGAGGATAAGGGATTAGCTATTGGAAAAAATAAAAGAAATCTTACAAGAGCTAAGATTTTGCTGAAAAGACATTTCAAAATAGATGATGTTATTATTACTTCATGATAGGCATCGAATTGAAAGTAAGACTTATATATTGAAATATAATTACCTCACAAAGTAAACAAAATTAAACATATATGTTTAATCAGAATTATAGAATGGAGGTTTAATAATGCCTGGATCAAAAGCGCCTATGGGCTTATTCGCTGCAAGGAAGTTAAAGTTAAAAAGAAAAAAGTTCAGATGGAGTAAACCAGATTATAAACGTAGAATGCTACGACTAGATGTGAAAGCAGATCCATTAGAAGGTGCGCCCCAAGCGAGAGGTATTGTTATAAAAAAGGTTGGTGTAGAAGCAAAGCAGCCAAATTCTGCTATTAGGAAGTGCGTACGTGTTCAGCTAGTTAAAAATGGAAAAACAATAACGGCCTTTGTACCATTAGATGGTACGCTAAACTATATAGATGAACATGATGAAGTAATAGTAGAAGGAATAGGTGGTGCTAAGGGGCGCTCTATGGGCGATATACCTGGTGTTCGTTGGAAAGTAGTGAAGGTAAATGGTGTATCTTTAGAGGCTATTTGGAAAGGAAAAAAAGAAAAACCTAGGAGGTAATTGCGTTGAGTCAACAAGAAGAAATTAAATTGTTTGGTAAATGGAGCTTCTCTGATGTAGAGGTACGTGATATAAGTCTTAGAAGATATATATCATTAAAGCCGGTGTATCTTCCACATACTGGAGGGCGTCATGAGCACCAAAGATTTGGAAAATCTAAAGTTCCGATTGTTGAACGTCTTATTAATAAGTTAATGAGTCCAGGAATTGTAGTGCGTGGTAAAGGATTAAGAAGAAGCGGTAGAGCTTCTGGTAAAAAAATACGAGCAACAAATATTGTTAAACGAGCTTTTGATATAATATATTTACGAACTGGAAAAAATCCTATACAAGTGCTTGTGGATGCTATAATTAATGCGGGACCTAGAGAGGAAGATACACGCGTTGTATATGGTGGTATAACTTATAGACAACCCGCTGATACCTCGCCTCAACGTAGAATTGATTTAGCTATAAGGTTTATTGTTGAGGCTGCATGGAGAAATACTTTTTCTAGTTTAAAAAGTTTTGAAGAAGCTTTAGCTGATGAAATAATTGCCGCCGCAGCGTACTCTCCAGATAGTTTTGCTATTAAGAAAAAAGAAGAAAAGGAGCGTTTGGCTAGAGCGTCACGTTAATTTTAATTATTTTATGCTTGCTATTTGCTAAATTTCTAAATTTTCTCGAACTAATCTAAATTATTTAGGTAATCGTAATCATTTAGAGATCTATGATATTGGTATAAGGTTTATTATATCAACAAATTTAAATAAGTAGCGATATATTCAATAATGAAAAACAAGAAAAACATTTATAAAACCTTTTAAAATATCGCTAAATTAAAAACAGCAATGAGGGATATTAATCATGCCAAAAGAAAAACCACATCTAAATCTTGTTATTATAGGTCACGTGGACCACGGTAAAAGTACTACTATGGGTCATTTCTTATACCTAGTTGGTGCTATAGATGAAAGAAAAATTCGTGAATTAGAAAAAGAAGCAGCTGAGAAAAAGGATGTATCCTTTAAATTTGCATATGTCTTAGATCGATTAAAAGAAGAGAGAGTTAGAGGACTGACCATCGATCTTGCTTTCCAAAAATTTGAAACTCAAAAGTACTATTTCACAATAATAGATGCTCCCGGGCATGCCGACTTTATTAAAAACATGATTACTGGGACTTCTCAAGCTGATGCAGCAATATTAGTAGTAAGTGCAAGAAAGGGAGAGTATGAAGCAGGTATAGGTCCACTAGGTCAAACAAGAGAACATGCATACTTAGCTTTTGTTCTTGGAGTAAATCAATTAGTTGTTGCTATCAATAAAATGGATGCAACGCAACCGCCTTACAGTAAAGAACGTTTCGAGGAAGTTAAAAATGGAGTCATGGAGCTATTGAAGAAAGTAGGTTATAAAGTTGAGAAAATACCATTTATCCCAATTAGTGGACTTAAAGGGGATAATTTGGTTAAAAAGAGCGAGAATATGCCTTGGTATGACGGTCCAACATTACTTGAAGCGCTAGACTTATTTGAAGTACCACCAAAACCAATAGACAAACCATTAAGAATTCCTATAGAAAATGTTTATACGATCACTGGCGTTGGTACAGTTCCAGTAGGGCGTGTTGAAACTGGCATTCTAAAGGTTGGTGATACAGTAGTATTTCTACCACCAGGAGTAGGCGGTGAAGTAAAAAGTATTGAAATGCATCATGAACCAATTCCTCAAGCCGAACCTGGAGATAACATAGGTTTTAATGTCAGAGGAGTTTCTAAGAAGGACCTTAAACGAGGAGATGTTGCATCACATCCAGATAGTAAACCTCCTGTGGTTACTGAATTTATTGCTCAGATACAAGTAATTCACTGGCCTGGTAAACGTAAAGGTAGCGGCATAGTACAAGGTTATACACCAGTAATGCACATTCATACTGCGCAAACTGCAGTTAGATTTGTTGAGCTCATTAAAAAAGTTAGGCCAACACAAGAGGATAATCCAAAGATTCTACTTCCTGGAGATGTTGCTTTAGTACGTCTTTCACCTATCGAGCCTATAGTAGTTGAACGATATAGAGATATTTCTAGACTAGGAAGATTTGCAATTCGTGACATGGGCCGAACAGTAGCTGTAGGTGTAATAACAGACATAACTCAAACTGTTCAAAAGTAAAAAACTTAATCTTTTTTTTCTTATACAATATACTAAGGTGATCTGAATGCCGCAAAGAGCAAGAATTCGATTATCCAGCCCGGATCCAAAAAAATTAGAACGAGTGACCCAAGATATTGTTGAAATTGCAAAAAAGACAGGTGTGAAAATCTCTGGACCCATACCTTTACCAACGAAGAGAATAAAAATCCCAGTTCGGAAGTCCCCCTGTGGTGAAGGAACAGCAACTTGGGACAAATTTGAATTAAGAATACATAAAAGACTAATTGACATAGCAGCTGATGATAGGGCTATGAGACAAATAATGAGAATTAAAGTACCTGATGATGTGTATATAACAATAGAAATTGCGTAATCTTTACAATGTTTTTACTCTTAATTTAAGTAGTTAAGCCTAATAATTACTTAACTTATATATCAAATACAACTCTCGCTATGTATGTGTTTTTTTCCTTTTTAATTTCCATCATGTTAAGTGTTACTGCCTTTACTTCCGTTTTGGGAGGATGTTTACTTAAGTTAAATTTTTCTCCTTTACACTCAGCGTGAAGTATGTACTTTCTATCTTTCCTTGTTATGGATTTTATCTCGATTTCTGGAAATATTAAATACTCAGTACCAAATATAAAAAGCAACTCTTCAAGCCATTCATATAAAAGTAATTTTAACCCCTCACCTTCAACTTTTATTGTTCTTGATATTTTTCTGCTAAAAGTATTAATATCAGTCATAATATCATACATTGCAAGTGCGCATTGTTTAAAGACTTCTTCTAGAGTGGGACCCCATGCCTCAATGTATACATCAGCTGTATGTTCTAAATATTTAAATCCTGAATTTTTCCGAATCATTTAAATCCCTCTTTGTTTTCATTTTAACTTGAACATATTGCCGGGGTGGCCGAGTGGACGAAGGCGCGAGACTTGAGATCTCGTGCCCGCAAGGGTTCGCGGGTTCAAATCCCGCCCCCGGCGCTACTTTTACCTAAATCGAACTGTTATTTCATCTACTAATAGCTCTACAGCTCTTTTTTTTCCATTCTTTATAATTTTCACTAAGCCCATTCTCTCTAAGATTTTTAAATCATAATAAATATTTTTTATATCTCTACCTGTTGTTTTCGCAAGTTGTGTAATTGACTGAAAATCCCCTTTCGAAAGGATCTCTATTAACTCGAGTCTTTTATGCGTGAAGAGTTTTGTTAGTATCTCTCTATCTAAATTCTTAAATTCCTTTATGTCGATAAATAGTTCTCCCTCTTCTTGATATTCATTATATGCGATTAGTAATCTATTGAGTTTCATTTCTAGTCTCCATTTTTTCTTTGGCTCGGTTTCTTTTTTTGTTGCTGTTATTAGGAAGTCAATTTTCCTCTTAATTTCATCGGGAAGAATTTTTCTTCTGATAATAATCTCCAATCATAATCACCTTTGGTGTATTACACCAAAAAAGTATATATCCTTTACCATATTAATACTTTCAGAAAATATCATGGTGGTATTATCATGGTTAATATTCCATTAAAAAGAATTGATAAGTATATTTGGGAAATTCCTACTAGTTATAAAAGGGAAATGAGAGTGCCCGCTATTATCTTTGCTGACGAAATTCTCTTAGAAAAAATGAAAAGTGATTTAACTTTAGAACAGAGTGTTCATGTAGCGCAACTTCCTGGTATTTATAAAGCATCAATTGTCATGCCAGACGGTCACCAAGGTTATGGGTTTCCAATAGGTGGAGTTGCAGCCTTCGATTACGAAGATGGCATCGTTAGCCCTGGTGGAGTAGGGTATGATATAAATTGTGGTGTTCGTCTCGTAAGAACAAACCTCATGAAAGAAGATGTAATTCCTAAGATGAAGGAATTACTTGATACTCTCTTCAGAAGAGTTCCATCTGGTGTAGGTAGTAGTGGTGCGTATAGAATTAGCGTTTCCGAACTAGATGAAGTCGCAATATATGGTGCAAAATGGGCTATCGATAGAGGCTATGGTTGGAGAGATGATATAGATTCATGTGAAGAAAATGGACAATTAAAGATTGCTGATCCATCAAAAGTTTCAAATAGAGCCAAACAACGTGGAAGAGAGCAACTTGGTACTTTAGGAAGCGGTAATCATTTTCTTGAAATTCAATATGTTGAGAAGATATATAATCCAGAAGTTGCTAAAGCTCTTGGTATTGTACAGGAAGGACAAATAACTGTCATGATTCATACTGGAAGTCGTGGTTATGGTCATCAAATATGCTCCGATTATCTAAAGATATTAGTTTCTGCCAGAGCTAAATATAATTTAAGGTTTCCTGACCCGGAGTTAGCGTACGCACCTCTAAAAAGTAAAGAGGCTATGGATTATTTAGCAGCAATGGCTTCTGCCGCAAACTTTGCATGGGCAAATAGGCAACTTATACTTAATTCTACAAGAAAAGCATTTGAGGAGGTGTTTAAAACAAGTGCAGAAGATTTAGATATGCACTTGATCTATGACGTGGCTCACAACATTGCAAAAATAGAAGAACATAAAGTAAACGGCACAACAAAGAAGGTAGTAGTTCACAGGAAAGGCGCTACTCGAGCCTTTCCGCCTGGGCATCCAGCAATACCTCAGAAATATCAAAAAACTGGTCAACCAGTTTTAATCCCTGGATCTATGGGGACCTCATCCTACGTATTAGTTGGTACACCTAAAAGTATGGAATTAAGTTTTGGAAGTACGGCGCATGGAGCAGGTCGTTTACTTAGTAGAATGAAAGCGAAAAA
Organism: Candidatus Asgardarchaeum abyssi; assembly: GCA_040225955.1. GTDB lineage: Archaea > Asgardarchaeota > Asgardarchaeia > Asgardarchaeales > Asgardarchaeaceae > Asgardarchaeum > Asgardarchaeum abyssi. Next base: position 7,697 of record JBECUL010000033.1, read on the forward strand.
ACAATTTTGGGGTAGTAGTGTAATAGAAAAATTAAGGTCACAAGGTATTTTAGTAAGAGCAGCAACTCTCCGCGTAGTCAGTGAAGAAGCACCCGAAGCATATAAAGATGTGGATAGAGTAGTAAAAGTGAGTCATGAGGTAGGTATAGGAAAACTGGTAGTTAAGCTAAGGCCAATCGGTGTCGTTAAGGGATAAAGTAATTATTCTTCCTTTTCTTCAGGTATTTCTATTTCTCCAGCATAAAATTTGTCCAAAAAATCTCCATATACATCAACATTTTCCATTAATTGATTAATCTTTGTTGAATAACTAATTTTACAGTAACCACAACTTAAATAAGCTACATTATTTTTCCTATCTATTTTTATATATATACTCTTATGACCACAGTTAGGGCATTCAAAGACATCTGGTAATTTTGGCTTTACACGCTTTTCAATTTTTCGCCCTTTTCTTCTTCTTCCCACTTTAAATCACCTTCATTTTTGTACACTCTAACTCTCATTTGATGATAAAGCTTTTCTCTTTATAAAATCATTTACTTCTTCTAATATGTCAACTATGAATATTTGGTTTGCTATAATTTCAAAAGACTCTATAAAATCATTATATTTTACTTTTCCCGTAATTCCAACAAGTAAACCAATTAAGGTATCATTTAAAGTATCATATGTTATATTATCCAAATCAACTTTTTCACCAAATTGCATCTTTAAAAACTCTTTAAGGGCATCTCCCATGAGAGTAACTCTAATAGTATCTGTTCCATCATCGATAATAAATGTTATTATATACCTTCTAATAGGCTTGCTTATTTCCCCACATGATTTACAAATCCATTTTCTTGAAATGTATTCTACTTTTGAATAACAAACAGGACAGGCGTTATAGTAGAGTTGCTTATTTATAATTTTCACAATTATTCCCTTAACTGCTACATAGTTCATACTACTATTAATATTAGATATTTGAGTAAACTCAATTCTCTTTAATGAATTAATTTTTGGTAGTTCGTCAGCGCTAGGGAAATCAATGTTCTCAGTTATCTTAATTAAAGAATTATTATCTATTCTCGCCTCAAATTCACCTTGCTTATTTCTTATTATTTTACATTTACTTATCTCAATTAAGTTATTATATTTAAGAATTGAAAGCAGATTTTCAATATTCTCGTTCCATCCACTAACCTTTATACAGCCAGTCTTATCAGACAATGTAAAACTTATTCTCTTACCCATTGTTCCGTCAATTACAGAAAATATTTTTATTGCTGGTTCAGATGACACTCTACCAAGTAAATTAGCAAAGTATGTATACTCTGAAATATCTTTTATTAATACAATATCCTTTAACTTCTTCAATACAATATTTCTTAATATCTCATTATCTTTTTTCTCTATAAGCTCTAAATTATTAATATGAATTTCGTAATGACCGTCTAAACCTTTCTTAATTTTAAAACCTTTAAGCTTTAAACAATCATATATTTTTAGATCTTTGACGATTTTAGTTGCCTCATTCCAAAAAACAGCTCTAAGTGAACCAGTTTCATCTGCAATTACGACCGATGCTCTTTTTTTCTCATTATTAAATAGTTTAATATCTGAAATCTCGATTACTATACCTTCTACTTCAATAGGTGTAACTATTTTATTATCGATTTCTGATATTTTCTTTCGAATAAATTTTATCTCTAAGAGATCTGATACATCAATATCTGGAGGATTAATTTTAATTTGGGATTTCTTAATAATGTGTATTTCTGGAGTATTGTTTCTACCAATTTTGACAAATCCATTAATGATTTTAATAACGTCTCCTACTTTCAATTTTTTTTCTATTATGTCGTCTACTTTATCGCCCCATATAACAACTCTAATGCTTCCACTTTTATCAGAAATTACGATAGATGCTAATTTTCCTTGTTTGCCGTTTTTAGTAAAGCTCTTTATACCGTAGTTCTTCGTAACTCTTCCAACTATTGTAACAAAGGTATTTGGTTTGTTTTTTATTCTTTCAATATTATCTTCCTGTGCTCTTATAATTTCAGTATCAAAGACATCAACGCCTAAATCTCGTGCTACTACATGCACTGCACCTATATCTGAGATAAATTCCTCACCAAACTCTTTTTTCACTTCTCTTATTTTTTCAAATATTTCCTTCCTAGAAAGCCCAGTTTCAGATATTATCTTGCTAATGATTTCTTCAAAATCTGAATTCCCCCCATATGACATTTATTTCCACCTTCTAAGAAATTTTATAAGACTATCATAGCCGTAAGATTTTAATCTAAGAGCTATTGCTTTTCGAAGTTGATTATAATTTTGCTTTTTCTTTGCTGATAATATCACAAAATTGTATATATTATCTTTCCAATTTCCAGAGTATCCCAAATCATTATAAATTCTGGTAATTATATCGTCGATATTCTTTTTTGGAATCTTATCTATTTTATTTATCACTGTAATAGTATCTATATTTAGTTCTCTTAAAAAATACGATAATTCCTTATCAAACATAATAATTCCTTTTTTCTTTAATCTTCTTGAAATCTCATCATAGGTCGATCCATCGATAACATGTAATGCTACTAATATCTTTTTATAATTATTTTCCAAGAATTTGACTATTTCTTTCTTAATTTCCTCGATTCTTTCCTTCGAAATACCATGCATATATCCAAAACCTGGCAAATCTACTACTTTTAGCTTCTCAGCAAAACTATAAACTTTTATCCTTCTAGTAGCTCCTGGCTTTTTTCCAACTACAGTTTTAATACCCATTAGGTCTCTTATTATTGTTGATTTTCCAACATTAGGTCGGCCAACAAATACAATCATGTTTTTCACATTATTCACTTCTCCAATATTGTCTAGTCCTCATAAAATTCTTCTCGGCTTTAATAATTTCTAATATTAACTTACTTAAATCTCCATCAAAGTTTCTTAATACTCTCGTTGCTGTATTAACTCCTATCCCTTCTCCTGCTAAAGCGTAAGCTGCTGCTTTACCAAATCTAAGCGTTAAATTTGCAGACATAACTAAATCGTTGTATATCTTTTTATCACTATAATTAAGCTCCGATGAACTTTTTAGCTTATCAACCAATTTTTTTAAGCTTTTAAAGTTTCTTGACTTACTTATTCCAATAAATTTTGAACCACAAAATGGGCATTTAATTTCGTTTTCCAGAAATTTTACTTTTCTTTGTGTTATCCACCTATAACAATTTAAACAAATTAATATTAAATCTCTGCCCTCCAGCCTTTTCTTCACAACGTTTTCAATAATTTTATTTTCAACAAGGAATGTAACACTTTCTTCATATTCACCAACTATAGCTGTAATCTTCGATAGCAGAGATAATGGATAAATTTTATCATCAATTAAAAGCTTATTTTCCTTTATTTCACCCAAAATCTGCTTCGTTTTCTCTATATCGAAAACTCTTTGAAAAATTTCATTAAAAGCCTCCTCTGTTACGATCGTGTCTCGGTATATTTCTAGTAGTTTTAGTAACAAAGCTTTTGATACGCTTTTTTCTCTTTTTATTATGCCTATTCTTTTGCACACATTATTAAATTTCCATAGAAAAAGATTTGTTTCAAGAAGTATTTTCCTTAGAAGTATTTCAATATAATCAGGATTAATAGCTTTTAATGTCTCGATTACATATTTTCCATTCATTTTTGAGCCTATATTAAGAAATATTCTGTACGGGTCTGTAACGAAGGTTACCTTTCTTCCAAATCTTGCAGAAAGCAAACCACTTAGTAGATATCCTAGTGTCTTATTTACTTTGCTTCCAAAAAACGTATATACAACGGCTATGCCATCACCATATTCGATGAAGATATCAGACTTTATAAACTTATTATAGTATGAATCTTTATCATTAACTAATTTCGATATGATATTTTTCAAAAAATTAAATGATGCCTCTGTTAAAATGTTTTCATAATAGTTTTCATGAATTGCTAAGTCCTTTATATAATTTCTTAAAAGGTTTTTTACGTTAATTGCTACTTCATAAGAGACTGGTATAAGTTCCCCAGCCCATTTCGCTATGTTACCTCTTTCCTCGTGAACAGCTTTAACTTTTACTATTGCTTTTTCGTAATTTATCTCTAAAACAGACCATTTCCGACCTGCAACTATAAATACACTCCCCTCATCCAGTTCTCTCATTACAAAATCCTCATCGATCGTGCCGATTTTCTTCCCGCTCGTGGTATCAATAATTACGTATTTCTTAGATTCTTCAATGGTACTTAAATTAGAATAATAATACTCTCTCGATCCTGGGGTAAAAGTGATAATATCCTTATTAACAATTTTTATATAATTGAGAGAATTTAGAAAGTGTAGAACTTCTAAAAACCTCTCAAAACTAAGATTGCGGAAAGAATAACTATTTTTTAAAATGTTCCAAATGTCTTTTATAGTAGTTTTTCGATTTTCAAGAACAATACCTACTATTTGATGTACTAGAACATCCAAAGCGCATTTATAAATATTACACTTCTCTATAATCCCTTTCTTAGCTAAATTAACAATAGATATAGATTCCAATAAATCATCAAAACTAGTCACAATAATCTGACCAACTGCAGGTCTTTCTATTGAATGTTGTGAGCGTCCGATTCTTTGTAGGAATTTTGAAACCAATCGTGGTGAACCTAATTGAATTACGAATGATACGTGTCCTATATCAATCCCCAATTCTAGTGAAGATGTAGCCACAATCCCTCTTATCTTACCCTCTTTAAAATTAGATTCAGTTTCTATTCTAAATTCTTTTGATAAAGAGCTATGATGTATTCCTACATCTTTAACCCCTAATTCATTAAGCATAGTGCTAACAATTTCAGCAAAAAGCCTTGTATTAACAAAACATATACTTCCTTCTTTAGTATTTAAGATATTCCCCACTTTCTTAATAGCTGCTAAAATTAAGGGTGATGCTAAAGAAAAAGTCCATATAAAATCATCTAATTTTGTTAACTCTGGAAAATCTATAGATACTCTTAATTCTCTTTTACTTTCCTCACGTATGATCTCATACTCTTTTGACTTAGTTCCAAATAAAAAATTAGCCGCTTCTACAGGGCAACTTATAGTTGCTGAAAGGCCGATCCTTTGAACTTCTTGCTCCGCAATATTATCTAATCTTTCCAATCCTACACTAAGTTGTGTACCTCTTTTATTATCAAGAAGTTCGTGTACCTCATCAACAACTACAAATTTAACACTTCTTAGATTGTATTTCATCTTTGGAGCCGCAAGTAAAGCTTGTAAGCTTTCTGGTGTTGTTATAAGTATATCTGGAGGGTTTTTCAAATGTTTTCTTCTTTGATAGTATGTTGTATCTCCATGTCTTATATCTATCTCGAATCCTAAATATTTCGAAAAATCAATAAACCTTCTAAACATATCTCTATTGAGTGCTCTTAGAGGAGTTATATAAAGAACTTTTACTCCGTTACCATTTCTTTCTGATAATAGTTTTTGAAATATAGGAATTAATGCAGCTTCGGTTTTTCCCGATCCCGTAGGTGCTATTATTAAAACATTTTTACCATTTAAAATACTAACAAATGCCTTTTTTTGAAGACTTGTTAATTTATTAAATCCAAGAACATCTCTAATAGCGTCAATTAATCTTTTAGAAACTATATATTGATGGGTGTCTGTCATTTTTTATATCCACAAGACTAATTTTATGGGGCCGCCGGGATTCGAACCCGGGACCACGCGGATTTTCGCTCAAAGGTCCCGAACCGCGCATCATACCAGCTAGACCACGGCCCCACTTATCAATAGCTTTAGAATATATGTTTATATTTTTATTTATTGGAACATTTTTCGTAAAAAGTAATAAATAAGAAATAACTCTTAGGCCGGGGCGGGGAGTCGAACCCCGGTCTGGTGGTCCACAGCCACCCAGCCTTACCGCTAGCCTACCCCGGCCGCTTTCTGTGTTATACACTAAGATGTAAAAGTTATTTTTAATTTTTTCGATTGATAAACTGTGTATATGAAATAAATAATTTTACTTCTCATTATTACATACCTTTGATTGAGTATAAAATACCGTTTCTTCTAAATTTTTAGAATAAATTTTTAAAAAGTTAGTTCTAAGTATGAAAAAGAGGTCGATAGCATGGAACAAAAAGTATTATCTCATATCTTTGAAGCAAAAAGTGTTGCAGTTATAGGTGCTTCTAGAAATCCAGAGAAATTAGGATATAAGATACTAAAAAATATACTTGATGCTGGCTACAAAGGAAAAGTGTACCCAATAAATCCAAAGGCGGACGAAATTCTTGGTCTCAAGGCATATCCAAGTATATCAGAGGTTCCAGGTGACGTAGATCTCGCAGTTTTTGTTATACCTGCTAAGTTTGTCCCATCAACATTGAGAGAATGCGCAAAAAGAAATGTGAAGGGCGCTGTTATTATAAGCGGTGGCTTCGCAGAAGTAGGTAATATTGAATTAGAAAATGAATTGAAATCTATAATTAAAGAGACAAATATACGAGTGATAGGACCGAATTGTCAAGGAATTAATAATCCGCACTTAGGATTAAATGCAAGTTGGCCTGTCATAAAGTCTGCTGGCCCCATATCAATTGCTTCACAAAGTGGAACATTTTTTGCAGCCCTACAAATGTGGGCAGATGAGGATAAGATAGGAGTATCCAAATGCGCTGCTATGGGCAATAAAATAGATATAGATTTTGATGATTTAATAGAGTATTATGGAGAAGATGAGAATACAAAAGTAATTGCGGTATATATGGAAGGAGTGCGTGATGGGAGAAGATTTGTAAAGATAGCAAGAGAAATTTCTAAAAAGAAGCCCATTGTTGTACTTAAAGGTGGACGCACTGAAATAGGTGCTAAAGCTGTAGCTTCACACACGCGAAGCCTAGCAGGGCGTGATGAAATTTTTGATGCTGCGTTTAAACAATCAGGAATTATTCGTGTCGAGAGTTTAGAGGAACTGTATGATACCATTAAAGCTTTTTCTCTGCTTAATTTACCAAAAGATAATAGAGTTCTCATTGTTACAAGTAGTGGTGGTAGTGGTATAGTATCTGCTGATGAAGCTGAACTTAGAGGGCTCTCGTTACCAGATATTCCTGAAGAACTTAAGCAATCCTTAAAAGAAAAACTTCCTGACTATGTTATCCTTAGAAATCCACTTGATTTAACTGGAAATGCATATGCAGACCTATATAGAGATACTTTAAATATTGTTATTCATAATGATACATATTCCTCATTTGTTGTAATATTTGGTGATCCAATCGAAGGTGCTGCGGATGTTATAAATGAGATGTCAAAAAAGACAAGCAAACCTATATTATCTGTATACTTAGGTGGTGGCGAGATTCAACAAATTGAAATAGAAAAATTTAGAAGGCTTAAACTTCCAGTTTATCCAACCCCTGAGAGGGCTATTAAAGCTTTATCAAACTTGGTAAGATACTCCAAATACTTAAAAACAATTACATAGGTTATCGCAATATTACACTATCCTTTATCTTTTACATATATTATTAATTAGCTCAGGTCCTGGACGTTGTCATCATGTATCAGCGAACCGGATTCTCCTCATTGCTATATTGAATGTCTGATTCAATTACATAAATATTTTTCTTAAAAATCAACTTTTATTGAGTGGCGCTAAATCGATTTATACAAGGTCTTTATCACTAATGTGTAGCGATGTTTTAGAGGGTATGCCACTGTATTACTAAAATATATATATCAAAAGATGAATAGATTCTTTTGCTTTTTTATCGGGTGATTGATTTGTCTACTGTGTTTAAGTCGGATTCAATTTTGAATAAATTTTCTAAATAGTATAATATTTAGTGCTAAATAATAATGAATGTCTATAAATGGGGTGTCTATTATATGAATAACTATGATGATACACCTTTTCCCCTCATAATGAGAAACGTGTTTAAACAATCGAAAGTTGAAAAAAGGCAGCTAAAATATGAAGCAAGGATTATTATTATAGGCACAGGTGGTGCTGGCTGTAACACAGTAAATCATTTAATGAAAATAGGAATTAGAGGAGCCGAATGTATAGCTTGTAATACTGATTATCAACATCTAGAGACTGTTGAGGCTCATTACAAACTCCTTCTCGGTCCAAAAACAACACAAGGTTTAGGGGCTGGGGGGTTTCCAGAAATAGGTCAAGCAGCAGCAGAAGAATCTCGTGAGGAAATACGTAAGTTTCTTGAAGGGGCAGATCTAGTTTTTGTAACAGCAGGTTTAGGTGGCGGTACTGGTACCGGCAGCGCTCCAATTATTGCTCAAATAGCTAAAGATGAAGTCGGTGCTATTGTAGTTGGAGTTGTTACAATGCCCTTTTCTCTGGAAAAATCTCGTGTAGCTAAGGCAAGGGAGGGGCTTAATAGATTAAGAGAGTTTGCTGATACTGTAGTCGTTGTTGATAATGACAAACTCTTAGAGATTGCTGGTAGTGCTCCACTGGAGGAAGCGTTTGCTATAGCTGATGAAGTTTTAGCTCAAATGGTAAAGGGGATAACTGAAACGATAAATGTTCCTAGCTTAGTGAACCTAGATTTTGCTGATGTAAAGGCTGTCCTTCAAGGAGGCGGTGTAGCAATGGTTGGAATAGGTGAAGCCAAAGGAAAGCCATCTGAGGAGCGAGCTAGGACCGCTGTTGAAAATGCATTAAGTAGGCCACTTCTTGAAGTTGATATAACTGGTGCACGTGGCGCACTAATCCATGTTACTGGTGGGCGTGATATGACATTGGAAGAGGCTCATAAAGTACCCGATATAATATCTGAAAAATTGGATCCTGACGCAAATGTGATATGGGGTGCTAGAATAGATCCTGAGTTCAATGGCTACCTCAGGGTGATACTTATAGTCACTGGAGTACAAAGTCCTAATATTTTAGGCCCATTAAGACCCACTTTAAGAACAAGTACTGACTTAAGTAAAACCTTATTAAGAAAAACGGATGAAAAAATATTATCTCGTCATTTTTCTGAAAATAAACCTTCCGCTGGTCAACCAACTGGAATAGGAAAAGGTAATCGTTATAAACTTCCTGGTATCGATAGGATTGGATAATAATTAAATAACGATAATTTTATTTCCTCCCTCTTTTTTTGCTTTTTCTAATGCTCTTTTTGCAAGTACTCTTGTTGGAGTTTGCCACTTCTTTCTCTTTTCTCTTACTTTTCTGAACAGCGTCATATATCCTAATGCTATACCAATACTTATTGTAACGTTAGTCCCAGTTTCCTTACCTAATTTTTCAATTTCGCGTCTAATGAACTCTAGATCATTGATTATTTCATCTAGTTCGGGCTCTGTCACCTCTAATATTACTTCTTCTGTACCTCTTTCATAATCCAACCCATGAAGCACAACAGCTCTGTGCTTTCTAACAAAATTCTCCGCAAGCGATGTCAACTGGGCTGTTATCGTATTTGGAGAATATTCACTAAGCCCAAACCTTTTAACAATATCCCCAAAATTGTCTAAATCCATGGCTATTGTTGCAATTTTTACCTTTCTCATTGTAAGATCTCAGTTATCTCATTTATGCTTTTGAAAAACTTAATCTTTTGTTTAATTGCCTCTATTTTTTTAATTTTTCTTAAAATATATCTTAATATCCTACTTGGATCTTTTTTTAGTTGACAAATCCATATTTCCTTATATGCGTCTGCATGAGTTACTAAGTACTTGACTGCTATATTTACTGCATTTTTATTTACTTCATAATCAACAAAATCTGGGGCCTCATATTGCAAAAGGGGATATATATGACTTATTTCTGCTGGTATTATTCCGAAAATGGATGATAAAAACAAGAAGTGTATTTCCCTAAATTTCTCATCACTTTTTATCTTTTTAGCAATTTCTTCAAATCTCTTACTTGCTTTTTCGTTTGCATCTCTCTCGTCCATCACAAGAGCAATCTTATATTTATATAAAGGTACATAATCAATTATATGTTTTCTATACCTTATAATCTCAGGTCTGTATGCGTCTTCAGGCCCGGAGTAAAACATAGCTTTAGGTTTACTTACTGGGTCAAATTTTTCAATAAATCTCATATATTTTTTTAATCTCTTTAACCCATTTAATAACCTGGGGTGGGCTCTTAATCTAATCTGAATATATTCCCAAAGCCTTCCTTCATAAATCGCTTGCCTTATTCGATTAATCTCTTGAACTGAAACATATAGATTATGTTCAGCAAGTACCCTCTCCCTCTCCCCTTTTGGTAAATTCTTAATTTCATCAGGTGTATACTTTAAACATACTGGGCAAGCACATATTTGCTCCCTTAAATCACTAACCCTAATTGTACCATCTGGTGTTATATATCTATCATCTTTTGCATAAAGAGCATATGCTGCTGAATCAAATAAATCAGCACCCATGGCCACCGCAAGAGAAAACATGATTGGATGTCCTGCGCCAAAAAGATGTATTGGTCTGTCTGGTGGTAAGTACATTTTTGCGTTCATAAATATATCAACTAATGTAGCAAAATCATACTGCTCCATTAATATTGTTTGACTTCCAACAGCAAATATATCAAAATCAAATTGGCTCATTTCTTTTGCTGAGAATCTAACTAAATCAGGATATGGCGAGCCTTGAACAGGACCAACCCATAGAATATCTGTACTTTCGTTTTTCATATCAAAGAATTGTTTTGCTCTTTCTAAAGTAATTTCTACAGCTTTTTCAGCTTGTTCTTTATTTTTTGCGGCTCCACTTGGATAGTCTAAAATCACAGCTATGTCAGAGTTTATTTTTTCCTGATAATATATAATATCCTCTGGAGTTATGTCGATGTCTCCGTAGACTAATATCTGATACGCGCCGCTGTCAGTCATTATTATACCATCAAAATCTAATAATTTATGAACACCGATTTCTACGGCCTTCTCATCATACCTTTTTCTAATCAAATAAGAATTTGTGATTATAGCTGGAAGTTTAAACTTCTCTCTCATATCTCTTGGTGAAATCACTTGTCTTGTTGGACTAATCACTGGAAACATATATGGCGTCTTTATTTTCCCTCTTCTTGTATTCAATACGCCCACTCTACCAAGTAAATCTCGAGCCTTTATTTCAAACACCATAGTATATATCTCCACGAATTTGTTTACTTCAAGACAAATACTCGATTATAATTTAGTAATTTTACTAGATAACCCGGTATATCAAATAAGAATCTTGCTTTATCAGCTATTACAGAATCGCTCGAGCAGACAATTACGTCATTCTCCTCAGAAGATATTTTAATTAACTCGTAATCAACATTTTTCGAAGTTCTTACTTCAAATTTCAATTTTGTTCTGCTCAGAATGTTCCTACATATATTTGCGATCATTCCGCTTCTACTGATTTGTTCATCAAACAAAATCGTTACTTTTTCTGGATTTAAATCCAGTAAGGTATAAAACAGCATGTGTAGAACATCTTTTGTATACTTCTTTATTTTATATCTTGAAAAAATTTGCTCTAAGTCTCTATATATTTTATCATCGCTTAGAAAAATATAATGCCCAACGTGCATAGCCTCTGTAGTAATTAGTACATTAAACCCATCAATTACTAAAGTTCTATCATTTATTTTATCTTCACTTAATATTTTTCTCTCTCTTCTCTTTATATCGTCATCTGAGTATATTACTCTATCAAGTAAGATTCTGTATTTTTTTTCTAAAAGATAATGATTGGAAACGAATTCTAATGCCACTTTTTTATTATATCCTCTATTTATTAGAAAACGAAGATCATCTGCTGCCATCTTTAATTTTTCTAAAATATTAAAAAGATTGTTACAATTATTCATTCTTGAAATGAATCCATCCTCTTTCAACAATTTTTTTACTCCCTTTTTCATTTCTTAAAATCACTTCAGGGGAAGCTATTGCCTCACCAATTTTGTAAAATTTATAATTATTTTTTCTAGCTTTTTTCATAAAGTTATCCCAGCAATCCCTTTTTACAGCAAATATTATTTCAAATTCCTCTCCGCCATAAAGAGCAAAATCTACTGGGTTAACGTTATTTCTTATTGAAATCTCTCTTACTTTCTCATCAATTGGGACGTTATCTATTATAAATCCTATATTTTCATTATTTCTAATAAGTTCATAAATACTTCTCACAAGACCATCACTGCTATCAATAGCGGAAACCACTTCCTCATTTTCCGATAAGAAAACTCCCTCTTTAACTCTAGCTATGGGTCTACACATAAATCTTTTAATATATTCAAAATCTTCTTTTGAAAGATTTTTTAGCTTATTTTTTTCAAGAAATATTTTAAAACCAAGACCTGTAACTCCAAAAACACCTGTTGTAGCTAAAATATCTCCTGGCTTTATGCCTTTTCTTCTTATAATCCTATATGGCGCATATCCTATTACAAATCCGTCGGCTATAAGCTCTTTACTTTCATTTAAGTCGCCGCCAATTAATCTCAAATTATAAAATTTAAGTGCCTCATGTATTCCACTTAGAAAATCTTCAAAATCCTTTATTGCCATATCCTTCGGCAAACCTAAAGAAAGAATGAACTCCTTAGGAATTGCTCCTTTTGCAGCTAAATCACTGACAACCATTGTTACAAACTTCCATCCTGCACATTTAAGACCTAGCTGTGGTATGATATCTGTGCTTTCCACTAACATATCAACATTTATCAAAATACTTTTTTCAGAAGAAATTTCATTGTAAACATTAGTGAGAAAAGCATCATCGCCAAATGGAAGCCTATCTCTATCAATAATTACATCAGAAAAACGAGTGTATATCATCCTTATAAGCTGAACTTCAGAGAAATCGCCAACTTTAACATTCAATAAAATCACCACACAATGAAGCCGCAGGGGGGATTTGAACCCCCGACCAACGGATCTCTCTATCTCTATACGAGTCCGTCGCTCTACCGGGCTGAGCTACTGCGGCACTATATAATTCTAATTATTAATCCAAGATAAAATATTACTCAAATTATCTCCTCAAAATTAATTAAATAATAAAGTATTTTAAGCTTTACTTATATGTGACTCTACTTAGTTTTTGGTAAACAGTTATTTCATAAAAAGGGAGAAGCTAGTATTAACCAAATAGAGCGCTCAATCCTTCTACAACCTCTTCCTCTTCTTTCTTTTCTTCTTCTTCCTTTTTCTCTTCTTCTTTCTTTTCAACAGGAGCAGCTGCTTGTGCAGCAGGCATTGCCATAGGGAATGCAGCGCTCTTTATAGCCTCATCAATATCTATTTCCTTGGCTGCTGCTACAACTGCTTTTACCATAGCTGGGTCTGCTTGTGCTCCTACTGCTTCGAAAAGCTTAGTTAAGTTTTCTTCATTTATATCTTTCCCTATTTTATGGAGAAATAATATCGCATAAACGTATTCCATCTGCAAACACCTCTAGTGTTTATATCTTTCGCAAATCGCATCATACATTATCACTATTTATTTTTTTCTGTTTTATAAGATCATCATATTTTTACAGCATAGCGATATTTGAAAATGATGATACCGTATTGATTATTTTTACAAATGATTTATATTTATACTTATTTTCAAGAGAGAATTTTTTATTATATGCTGACGATAGATAAACTATCGTATTAATTCTCCTAAGAGAAAGAATATATATTCTTCAAAAAACTTGATTATATATAGCTGGTGATTTAAATGGTACGATATCCTGTAGCGATAGGTTTTTACCCGGGAAATAAAATAGACTTAAAAAAATCAATAGAAGCAAGTTTTCTTCATAAGTATGGCCCTGGCAAGCTTCCAGAAAAGGATAAAGAAATAAAAAGCCAAATAGCCATAGGAATTTCTCCTCATGCGGGTTATCAATTTTCTGGGCCAATAGCTGCGAATCTCTACTTCTCATTATCACAAATTAATAAGCCTAAAACAGTAATATTGCTAGGTCCTAGTCATTACTTCCTCTCAGATATTGTTGCCATTATGAAGGATGAACCTTGGTTAACACCATTTGGTGAAATAAAGATCAATAACGATATTGCTAATAAATTAATTGAAGATTGTGACTTAATAATTGAAGAGCCTGCGGCGCATGCTCATGAGCACTCCTTAGAAGTTCAACTTCCATTTCTTCAATACTTATATGGTAATACTTTTAATATTGTTCCTCTAGTGTTTGGCCACTTGAATTTACGTTCTTTAGAGTCCATCGGCGATACGATCGCAAGAGTTATATCGGAAAATAATGTAAATGATTTCCTTATAGTCGTAAGTTCGGACTTTACACATTATGGTTCTGGGTATGGTTATACCCCGGTTGGTTCTTTACCGGAAAAGGGTTTGAAATGGATGTATGAAATGGATAATAAAGCAATTAAAAAAATAGTAAACTTGGACTATAGGGGCTTTTACGAATTTGTTACTAAAAATAATATGACAATTTGTGGGTATGTGCCAATAACTACTGGCATTATTATAGCTAAGCAATTAGGCTTAGGTAATGCTAAGCTTTTAAAGTATGCAACATCATGGGATACTGCACCAGAATACAGATCTGGGGCCCATATTGTGGGATATGCATCTATATTAATCACCTGATAAAGACATGTTCTGTACATAGCAAAAGCGAGGATATTTTTTGAATTTTTGAGTCTAAGCAGCAGCTCAAGTATTTAAAAAATATTTATAAATTCATTTAGGTATTCATTTATAAACCACACTACTTGCTACAAATAGGTGAGTTAAATGTCTGAAAAACAACCAGAGGCAAAGGTAGAAAATATTGTTGCGTCTATTACGCTTAATAAGAGGTTAGATCTAAATTATCTAGCTGAAACACTTGAGAGATGTAAATACATTCCAGAGCAATTTCCTGGATTGGTTTATTATTTAGATAAGCCTAAAGCTACATTTCTCGTTTTCGAAACTGGGAAATTAGTATGTACTGGCACTACTTCGGAAGAGGCTTTGCATAGAGCTGTTAACAAGCTAGTTAAATTGTTTAAAAAATTAGGTATCAATATCACAAGAGAGCCTGAGGTAAAGGTGCAAAATATTGTTGCGAGTGGAGATCTTCATGCTAGACTTAATTTGGACGAAGCAGTTATAACTCTTGAAAATATTCTCTATGAACCAGAACAATTTCCAGGGGCTATTCTTAGATTTAAAAATC
Source organism: Candidatus Asgardarchaeum abyssi (assembly GCA_040225955.1). Classification (GTDB taxonomy): domain Archaea; phylum Asgardarchaeota; class Asgardarchaeia; order Asgardarchaeales; family Asgardarchaeaceae; genus Asgardarchaeum; species Asgardarchaeum abyssi. The sequence goes on from JBECUL010000033.1 coordinate 22,918, forward strand.
CTCGAGTTGTGTTTCTTCTTTTCTCCACTGGAAAGATTGTATGTACTGGTGCGAAATCAGAAGAGCAAGTAAGAGAGGCAGTAAATGCTTTATACAAAGAGCTTAAAGAATTAGGATTGATATGATCGTTAAGTAACTTAATACTATAATCTCATAAGTTGAGTTTTTCTATTTTTCTATTTTAAATTTTTATCGCGCTATAGTTATAGATATCGTAAATTATTGGTCTTACTAGAAATGTCATCAACATCCCACATTCTGAAATTTATTTTATTAACATGAAAATTATATTAATTTACAAATACTGTTACTGTATCATCCGGTGTTAGTAATGAATGGAAGAGAGAATCTCTCGACACTTCAATTAATCCTCCAAACTTTCTCATCACCTATTAGAGTTAAAATTTTACTTACAATTCATGATCATCATAGTATATCTTTTTCGGCACTCATGAAAAGTATTCTTAATGAGATAGATAATACTAGTAAGCTATCCTATCATCTAAAGCAATTAGTGAATGCTGGATTAGTGCAGCACGATAAAAAGACAAAAACATATACTCTGACGAAAAACGGGCAATTTGTTGTTAATTTTATTTTAGCTTTGGAGGATAAGATAACTATCCCAGAATCGATATTAGTATTTGATGTTTTAAATAATAAAATAATAGGCATAGAGGAATATATTAATGAAATTGAAAGAATTTATAGGTTGTCAATGAGTTATGAGCAAAGACTTCGTATTCTTGAGAGTGTACGTAAATTAAAAGAGAAAATTATACCTTCTACAATTATTGATAATCTAATATTTTTTAGCTTTTTAAAAACATATATAAATACTAGCATGGAAAACGTTTTTACTCCTCCATTTTCTCTTCGAATAGTTAATTACATAGAACAGAAGAAATCTCCTATTTATAGATACGCCGAAATCCAAAAAGTTCCCGCAACAATCTCAAAGGTTACT
>JBECUL010000034.1:0-23179 GCA_040225955.1 Candidatus Asgardarchaeum abyssi
ACCCAAGCACAGGACCAACTACGAGACTGGACACATATATAAACCCAAGTATAGACCAAAATAAAAATACTGGCGGAATCCCAAGCCAAAAATAAACTAGTTTATCTAATAATGTTTCTATTTTTGATAACATGATGGCACTGTAGATAATCCATATTCCTAAAGATATTGCAATATCAACGTATAAACTGCTATAATTATAATAATATTATATAATATCCCAACGGATATACAATTCAAGAGGTATCTGGTGGACAACTAGTATGGTGTAAATCGCAATGAAGAACAATCCTGAGAAAAAGGAAGCAAGAGCTAAGTATGGTTGTCTAAGGTATTTTGCTTTTCTAAGCTCAGTTGGGTCATTGATCATCAGTATTTTACCTAGTCGTCTTCTGTGTTGCGCTATTGCCATAAGAAATCCGACAATTGAAAATGCCATAAGCAAATAATAAATGAATAAATGATAATCAAATAAGAGCAACCTTGTCAACATTATGTATTCATGCAGAGATGCCATAACCCTAACACTCCTATTAGTTGAGCTAGGTATTTAACAAAAAAATAGTGCTTGTGAGGATAATTTCACTACTGCTTTCCATAATCTCAGATCAGAGGCAGTATTTTTCATGACAACATCGCCACTCACAAGCTGTGATAACGAAACCAAACTAATTGTATTAATTAATAAATCTTTCTCTCTGCATAGGTAACACCAGAGAATGAGTGATTTGCTACTTCCCGCTCCATTTCCTTTTCCGTACCATATTTTTGCTAACATTACTACCAGATGTTTCTAAAAACGCATTCTACCGAAGAATAATTGTTCTCCTTTGCTTATCTTCAATGAAGCGAATATACACAATACCTCGTTTACTATGGAACTATCTCACGTGTATTGCATTCGGAAAAATAGTAAATACAGCGCCCACATACGACTCATAGCCATTGTGATTATGAGAATTTTCTTGCCTTCTATATAGTCTTTAGACGGTGGACATTGCCTTCTCCAATTGATTTTGTCAGTTCGTCAAATTTAAAAACTTTTAGTTCGTCTATATTTAGGGGTACATGATGATTCTTGCGTTGGGCATAGCTACTTATCATCGTTATCCCTTTTAAATCACTTACTCTCGGATGTTACCATACGTTAGCAGAAAGGATAAAAGATTTTTGTATTTCTATCATGAGAAACTTCTGGAACTCTTGATAAGAAATATAATATTCGGTGAGTTATGCATGAGAGACAGTCTTTTTCAAATGACGTGGGACAAATTTTTTGATTGGCTTAAGGAAAAGTGCGTGTCTGTATCTTTTAAGCTTTTTAGGGACGTTTCTGCCTTTTCTAGGGTTAGGAACATTAGCAAGCATGAGACGCTTGGCTTCAATATAAAGATACACTCGCAGTATCATAGTATTTTCTGGGAGACTCGAGAAGTTGCATATCCAGATGTGTATTTTATAACTTTTTATCGTGAGGCCACACCAACAATGCCTACCACATTTTCCACGTACAAGCAAGAATTTCCTTTAGAGGACACAAAAGAGGTTCTTACATGTCCAGATTGTTATGGAACTGGAAAAGTTACGTGTCCTAAATGTGGTGGTTCTGGAAAGATTAGATGCCCATCATGTCTTGGGTCTGGGAAATGTTTAGATTGTGGTGGTTCTGGAAAGATAACATGTCCGTATTGTTTTGGTAGTGGCAGATACATTGACGAGACGTGTTCTTATTGTTCTGGTAATGGTTATCTGATATGTAATTCATGTGGTGGGAGCGGGGAGTGCTACTATTGTAATGGCACAGGACGCATTACATGCCCCAAGTGTGGTGGTTCTGGAGAAATTACATGTAAGCGATGTAAGGGGTCTGGAAAGATAGTTACGTATAAGGTTGAGGTTCATAAGTTTTTCCACAAATGGTTTGAAGCGAATTATATTAGTGACAACAATCTTTCAAGTTGTTACAAGAAAGCTTTAAGCAAGGGCTATAAGGTAGAAATTAAAGAAATAAGTGAGGATGAAATTATAAAAAGCTACGATTATATGTCTGAGGAAATAAGAGGCTATGTGAACAGTGCAAGAGAGACATACAGTAATCTGAGTAAAGAGGCTAAAGATTATGATGGTCGTGAACTTTTTCGAGATGAATTTTTCAGCTATGTTCCAATTCATTATATAACATTTTTTATTGATGAGGAGGAGAAATATTACATCATTGCAGGGACTACCAACAAACATGTTATTAAAGCTCCTGAATTCCCGATAAGTCTTAAAAAGGTGGGTTTGCAGTCCTTTTATATGTTGTCACCTCTTATGGTAATAGTTTATTTCCTTATAAAATTCAACAATCTACCGAGTATAGAAACTCTTACGAGAACTGTTCTATTTGAGCTTATTAATCCAGAAAGCTGGATTTCTAGCTTAGATCCTTATATATACGCAACATCTTTAGGTCTTTTTGTAATTTCAGTTTATTCATCAATGGTGTTTGCGAAGGAGAAAATAGATACGACAGATATTTTTACTGACCTATTATTCAATAATCCTATAGCTGTAAAATTTGCACCAGAAAAAATATTGAGCGAAGTGGCTAAAAACGGAGACATTGAGAAAGTTATATCAATACAATTTCCAGATCACATGTATGATATCCTATTAGATCGCTTTAGAAAAACGTATTTGTCTGAATGGCCGATTATTTTCTATAAGAAGAATCTATTGTCTGATAGATTGTCTCGGATTTTTAACACGCTAAAGGATAAGTTAACATCTGACGAAATAAGCATATTCAGATTTCTGCTATATCAAGAAGTTCCAGCAAGCCTTAAAATAAAAGCCATGCTATATTCTCATGAACTAATAGACCTCAGTGATGAGGAAATCTTACAGGGGTTAAATGTTTATCCAAATACTAAATATAGGCTGCTCAGAGAAAGACCTGATCTCTTGAGAGGCAATATATGGAAGGTTCTGGATATAGAATCAGCAAGGAAAATAGTGTTATATGGCAACTTTGTCACAGCAGAAGTTATTCTCTGGGTAGTATTCAAATACTTATTGGGAAATATTTCTAAAGAGATTGTTTTGGAAATCTTAAATGAGCCTATACCAGCAGATGTAACCCCTCTAAGGAAAGCTGTAGAGAAAGAAAATGCTGAAGATATTGTTAGAGTACTGAAAGAAATTGGTATTTGCAATTTAGGAAAACAAGCATTAAGAAACATTTTACATGCAAAAGAATTTGAGAAAATTCAAGAAATAGTATGTGACCTTATTTCAGATAACCGAATAGGTCATCAACAGTAAGAAGAACCTTAACTTGTTTTTGTAAACTGCAGTTACAAGAAAAATAGTTATTGAAAATAGAAGAAACAGTAGTAGTGAAGCTTTATATTTGTCACTGTCTACCTCATGAAGCGTTTTCTTTCTAATAAAACTACCAGATTTGGATTAATTAGATAAACACGCGAGTATATTATAAAAATTTAGGATTTAAAAATTTTACAAGAAAAAAGAAGATTATCAGAGCTACTTAATTTGGTGCAACTGTTATGGGTAATATAGCTCTTAGCTATGATTTTCTTGCAATAATTATTTTCTTCTTAATGATTTTTGATATTGTTGCAAAAGAAGACGCACTTCTTTTATAAGTGGCATAAGCTCTTTTTCTATAGATTCTAACCTTTTTTCAAGCAGATTTACACGTTCGAGGAGAGAATTTATATTCTCTAAATTTAGGTCGAGTGAGCTCTCGGAAAGATCCAACCCAGCTATACTAACTAGAGTATCAATATTTCCTTGCAGGGTATGAATCCTCCAAGAGTACTCTTCAGGTTTCCTGTAACAGTCAGTAGGATGATCGTAAACGGGCCGTAGATCTTCTGCTAAGGATCCTGCAATGCTTTTGATCGATTCAAAAAGAGGTGCTAGAGATTCAAAGTGATTTCCTTGAAGTAAATTACTACTAATCACCCCATCGGTAATTCCAACTATTCTCTCCGCGTTCTCACGAGTATTATTGCAAGCTTTTATATAATCAGATGCTTGACCCTTATAGCACCTATTACCAGAATCATAATAGCTTCTTCTAGCCTTAAAATTTTTCAGCATAGTTTCATAATTTTCTTGGAGTAACTTTGAGTGCATGTATAATTTCTTAGCTATTCTTCTAAGAATGTCTGTTTTACTATTTTCTTTACTATTCACTTTCTTTACCTCCATACATACGTCTATATTTTAAATACCAACTATACATTTTTTGAAGGATATTCATGATTTTGTCATGTATATTATTGTCAAAATATTCAGTCTTTACTAATTTCTCTGTTGATGCTTTCTTTATCTCTATAGCTACTGGAACTACCTCTGGCTTTTGTTTTGTCTTTAACATTTCTATTAGTACTGATATACTTCGCCATCTCTCTTCTCTCTTCTTTTCTAAGCATTTCAGTATTATCAGCTTCAACCATTCTGGAGTTTTCTTAAAGCTTCTTAGTGTCTCATTTAAAATTTTCAATATTAGTTGCCCTGGATAATTCGCATAAAAAGGAGGCTCTTTTTCTATCATCTCGTAAAGTAGGCATCCAAATTGCCAAATATCTGTTCTCCAATCAATTTCTCCGTATGTCTCAGGGTCTATCTGCTCAGGAGCACTATACATGGGTGTTCCGACGTAACCAATCTTGGTAGAAGTTCTTAGCAGTACTTTTGCTATACCCCAGTCACTTAACTTAGGCTCATTGTTACAGAATAGAATGTTTTCAGGTTTTATATCACAGTGTACTACACCGTGAAGATGTGCATATTCCAAAGCTTCGGCTATTTTCAAAGCTATCCTTAAGGCCTCGCTCAGTTTCAATTCGCCTATTTTTTCCCTCAAGCTTGTTTCACAGTACTCCATCACAATATACGGGAAGGGTTTAATGCCAAATTCAAAAACTCTCACTATGTTTTTATGGTTAAGCTTGGACCAGATTTCCGCTTTCCTCAGAAAATCCTCCACATCCTTCGAGGATAACGTTTCACGTACATCGATTTTTGGAATCTTAATAGCGTAATATTTGTGATTTCTCTCTGCTAGCCAAACCTCCGAGAAACCTCCCGCACCAATAAGCCTTAGCAACTTATATCTAGGTATTTTCAAGAGTCTCAAGAGGATACCCCTTATGGGATAATACACCAACATACCTTCTACTGCAGAATATTTAAAAATTACTGAGTCTTATTACGATTACTTTGTTTTTATCATTTTTTACATAAGTAATTGTTATGGAAAACATTTAACTATTGAGTAATTCTTCTAAAACATTAGTTAGCATGCATTAAATGAGGTGAGCATTGTGATTCAGAAAGCGTCTATGAATGATGCTGAGGAGATACTGTCAGTAATAAACATTAGTAATTATAAAGCGTACAAGAAAATAATTCCAAAAGAATATTTCAAGGAACCAATTCTTACTTTGAAAGAACTATTAGAAGAGTTCAAAAGAATGATATTTTACGTCTATAGATATGAGGGGAAAATCGTTGGTGTAGCAGCTTTACGTATTGAAAATGAAGAATCTGGGAGTATCCATCGGGTTTATGTACTTCCAGAATGTCAGAGAAAAGGAATTGGCACGGCTCTAATGAAATTTATAGAAACCGAAGCCAAAAGACGAGGGCTTAAGAAATTATGGCTTTTCACGCTAGAGAAAGCGTATTGGGCTGTTAATTTTTATAAAAAGTTGGGATATGGGGTAACTGGTAAAGTTGAAAGGCCGTGGGGTACTGATGTCATTATGGAAAAAGCGTTGGAATAAAATGAAGAATAATCAAAATTCAATAACCTCTTGTTCCCTTTCTCTGCTAAATTTCATCCAAAAGAATCCTAAGAGATAGCCAAATATGATTGATGTTATTAGTCCTTGAGTTACATTAATCATTATAAATGATATACCCACGAAATCTTTACTTAAGAGGAAAAATATGTTATACAAGTTTACAATGGCCCATATAACTATGTTCATAATTACGGATTTTACTACTGCACTTTGCCCTGGTAAGTACTTATATATTACGGAAAAGATTACCCCAGCAAGTAACCCAAATATTATATAGGGTATAAAAATGTTTAAAGTCATGTATAAGTACATGGAAGTCGGTATTTGGATCCCGTAAATCAATGAATTGATTATTAGACTGGAGATTACACCAACGCCAGATGTTATTATGGCAGCAAAAACTCCTGATTTTGCACCTAATTCCACTGACATTAGATCTCCTCATTAAAATTAATAGCTCCTAAGTTTTTTAATTTTTTGTAATATTAATTTAGATACTAAAGGTTTAGCTCGTCAATGAAAGCGATTTCGGCTCCGATAATGTTCTTTTTCCTAGTTATAATCTTTTTCTCCTTGGTGAAAACGGCTTTACATCTTCGAATATAGGCAGCTGTCAATGTAGCGTTATCACAAAAAGAGATTGGATTTTTTGCTTTAAAGTGTGCTAAAGTAGTAATAAAATCCCATGTGACATTAATTATATCAATTGGTATATCGTTATAAATAGCATACATACATGAGTATGCATAATTTTCATCGTCAGTAACTCTCTCAATAACATAGCCAGTTTCAGCAATATTAATTACACTTGTGCACGCATATCCTATCTTACCAGTAAATAGTTTATCAATGAGTTTTTTCGCAAGGTTATGATATTTATTTTCTCTTAGAAAGAATGCTACAAAAACGGAGGTGTCTAATGCAAATCTCATCCAGATTCCTCCAAAAGATATTCCTCCATGAATATTTCAGATGGCTTTTTTTTCATTTTTGCAACTGTACCACTCCTCTTTTCAACAAGTTGTAGAATATCCTCAGCACTTCTAGGCTTATCAGCAAGATGGCGTTCGGCAAATTCCTCAAGAGCTCTCTTAATGAGTTCAGACTTGCTAGTAAATCCTTTCTTTTTTGCAATAAGCTCTAACTTTTTAGCTAATAGTTTACTAATTCGGATAGATGAAATGACAACTTTTTCTTCTTTCATGTGATTATATTTTATATCATAGTGATATAAATTTTGTGTCAAGAATAATCAATAACTTTAAATATTTTTGTGATAATGCACGTAATGAGGAATGTTTTATGCTTGCTAAACATAAAGATTGCATAAACTTTGTTAATGGTGTATGTACCCGCTTTGGAATTCCCGTAGATCCCGAAGGACCTGCATGCCCAAATTTCACACCAAAAAGCCAAGAAAGATATATGGCACCTACTACACCTACATCAGCTACTCGATATCCGCCTACAATACCGATACCCAATATTCGATATCCAACATATTCAATGTTTCCATATAGAGGATTTATTGGGGGAAGGAGAAACAGAAGGAGAAGACGTGGATTATGGTGATACCATGTCAGGGATGTGCCTAAATACTAAAATTCTCCTACCCACTTATGAACCAGGTGGACTTGACGCAAAAATATATCCTAACTGGGCTAGTTCACCAACATACACATTCGTTAGTATAAAGAATGGGGAACCTGATGAGGTAAATATATACAGGCTTGAAAGTGATGAGCTACTTATAAACTTGATAAAAAGACTTGATGTTAAAGTCGTTGTGGCGTCCTCATTAAGTATTAGAGCTCTTGAACTTTTAGAGAAGATAGGCACCAGGGTAGCAATATCGCAATCAATAAGGGTTAAGGATGCAATTAGTAAATTTTGTAATGGTGAACTATATTTTGTTAAAATATGTCGCTATAAACCATAATCCTATATCTTCTATAGTTTTGCTGGAAAGAGAAATCTACTTTTTTCATTCTACTATTTCAGAAATATCTGCCCCAATATTCCTCAAAGTAATGCCTATAATGATATCGCTTCACTCCCCTTATCGGGATGTGCTTTGAAATAACCTCCACAATATTTTGAGGTAAGTATAATTGTGCCACAAATTATATTCTTTGTTATTTATGTTAACCCTTAGTGTGTAAAAAAGGGTGACTCCAACTAACCCAACTCTCATGCCTATCGACTTTACTAAATAAAACTCCTTAATTAGATTTTTTGGAAGTTTAAGAATCCAATTCTTTCCAACGAAAAGCACATCATGATCAAAGAAGACAATGTACTCTGTATCAGTAAAGTTGAGCATCGTAATAATTGCACTGGATATTGTAACTTTCTAATTAGGTGCAAAAGATAAGTGGCCCGTGGATGATTATTTTCTTGGCGATTAATATGAAGAAAAGTTTGGGTGATTTTCCTTCTTTATAGAGGGCGTAATTGTCTGAGATGTAAAGTGCCGCTCCATTCTTCATCATTTTTCCTCCAAATATTTTTTTGTGCCATCTTTTTAAATAGTTAGTCATTTAAGTTAAGAGCGAATTATCTAACTCTATTTCTGAGCCTTTCGAGCTTTCAGTTTATCGAACTCCTTAGTTATTTCAGATAGGAACTCGTAAGGAATTGTAAACATATCTTCTGCCTCATCAAAGATTAAAAGCAACCGATATTTTCTTTCAAGCCTGGTTAGCTCAACTATGGAATATTTAGCATCCTTGACCTTATCCTTGAATCTCTCGATGACGGTCTCGATAATTTGTTCGATCTCATCTTTTGTTAGAGAGATATCAAACGATAAGTTCAAGCTGTACATGTAAGTCCCATCACTTCGAGAATAGTTTGTGATCATTGAGTTTAAAACCTCTTGATTCGATATTAAGACAATTTTTCCATCAGCAGTTGATATTTTCGTGTAATTGATTGTTATTTCTTTAACGATACCCTCAATATCTTTGATACGAACATAATCGCCTATTCTGAATGGTCTACTTACGAGAACATATAGCCCAGAGATGAAATTACCAATGGTCCTAGTAGAGGCGAAACCTATAGCAGCACCTGCTATGGCAGATAACGAGATAAAGATTTCAGAGGGAATGCCACCAAGAGCCATTACTGCAGATAGCCCTGCTAATATTATAAAAAATCTTACAATCAGAACTAACCCGTTTATTACATCGGGAACCAGCTCAAATTTTCGGCCAAACCTTCGTATGTATCTCGTTGCGATTCTATCTATGATGAAAACTATGAACAGAATAATTAAAATTTGGATAACAAGAAGTATATACTCTGGAGCTTGAGACAAGAAATTAATCAACTCATTAAATTCTAATAATTCAATAGAGAAGTGCATCAGAATACCCTCCGATTACTCTTATGAGTCAATTCTGCTTAAACCAATAAGTTAACGTGACCTAAATTCAATGAGATGAATGATATACACTTTATTCGACATTAATTATTAAAGACTTTCGCTTTCGAAAATATTCTTAAAATATACTAAAATGTTATTTTTTCAAAAATAGTACATATATATAACTACAATCAACAAACTGAAAAATATAGGCTTAACTGAGGAACCTGAATCACGATAACTTTATCATTTCTCCCTTTTTGCAATGATCTTTTCAATCACATCTAAAACATCTAAAAACAAAACTCCAATTCTAGCATCAATAATTATATAATTTTTAACAACCTTACTTTTCTCAAGAGATTTTAATGTCTTTTGCATTCTCTATAGCCCTCATTTTCCTTTCTAACTCATTAAGGCTTTCGATGTAGGCTTTCCACTCAATATACTCATCCCACTGTTCAAACACCTCTTTATCAGAGGATTTTATAGTTTCCTCAAACTCTTCGAATGTACAGCCATACTTTTTCTCGAAGGTCTTAATTTTCTCTTTAGTTAATGTCATTTCAGAAAGTATACTAATCTTTAGATACCTTTTTATTTCATCTTTTGATACGGTAATACTCATGTTATCATCACCCAAATTTATTATTACATTTAATTTCATCATTTTGTATTTATATTTACAATGGAGGATTGATAGTATTAATATATCTCCTTAATATACGGCAAAAATAATTAATTTTACCAGTAATCTGCAAAAAGCAAATTTCTTATTCTTTCATTTTTATATATCTTTTGATGACATCACATTAACGCATTTAGAGTACTTTTTCTCGAGAAAATTCTTATTAGTCTTTATAGCATTTAGGATTCTCATATCATCAGTAACAAGTAGAAGACATCTTTTAAATGCACTAACAAGATATGATGCATCATAAAATGTTATTGATAACCTCTCAGCAACGTTAAGAATCTCGTCATAGTAGTTAGTAGTATCAATTATATGCATATACTCCAAAAGGTTATATATGATATTTAGTAGATATACTCCATCATCAAGCGTGTACGACTTAAAAATGTGAACATCCTTCCATATAGCATTTCCAATTTCATAATATGCTAAATTTATAGTATAATTATTCTCCAGAACATCTAAAGCTTCCTCTTTCAAATTTTTAACAATGTTAAGAATTGAAGATGCGTCGAAAAGGTACGCATTCATCGTTCATCCCTACTTTTTCGTATAAGTTCTACAATCTCATCATCACTATGAATTGTCAAAATAGCTCCAGCCTTTTTTAATTTCTTCTTTAGCTCCTCCCTTTCCTTTTTTCTAAGCTCTTCCTCAAGAGCCCTCCTAATAACTTCACTAATCTTTATATTTTGTTTCTTTAGCCTAACCCAAAGATCTCTTTTGATTTTTGCAGAAACTGTTACGTAATTACTTTTCATTTTCTCACCAAAAAGTAGTATAATTTTATAAGTATATTAATATTACTACATCATTGTAATATATACTATGATATATCTCATTCTACATATAGTTTTTCTTGACAGCTTTTATTATTCCTACTGGGGGATGCTCTTCTCCATATTTTTGAAGCTTACGATAAGCATTCTCCCACCTTCGTAGTAGGCCTTCTCGTTTCCTTTTATCTTTTATTTTCTCTATATATTCCCTTGGGATAAACGCTAAGTGATGAGGAAGGTTGACATCTATCATTTTTGCGTCTATAATTTTTCCTCCCGCCTCCTTTACCATTTCTACTAACTTTTCCAGAGGGAAATAATGAATATCATCCTTTTCTCCTATTAAAGCCTTAAATATCTCTTCTCTCAAGTTGTACATCTCTATATGTGCTTCTTGAGCCTTGTTTTTGGCTATCGGTAGGGATTCTGCTACGAAAATTTGGGAAGAAACCCTTAGTAGCTCCTTTATAATTCTAACAATATTATCCTCGCTTCTCATGCTTCTTATCCCATGTACTATAAGTCCTATATCAAAACATTGATATTTGAAAGGAAGTTGAGTCGCATCAAACATGATTGGAATTACTCTCCTTTGCAATCTTGCAGATTTAATAATCTCTTCAAAAAATGTCCATCTTTTTATGTCTATAGCAACAACACGACCGCATTTCCCAACCATATGTGCTAATGGAACAGTTGCTATTGCATGAGCTCCGCATCCTATCTCCAATACATTCATGCCTTCTTTTATACCCGCATATGAAAGTATCTTATATCGCTCGACCATTTGGATATGAAGCCAGTATGGTGGCAAGTATGGCTCTCTTCTTGGTGGAATTTTCATTAGTATTTTTACAAAATCATCGTCTACGAATTTAAGGATAGATTTAAGTTCTTCCTCCAAAATGATTTTTCACCTCTTATCTTATTTAGCCAAAAAATAATATTACTTTTCTCTTATTACCCTTTATGTATCCTTTTCCTCTTGTCAAGAGTTCTTGACCAGATTGTCTATGACATTAGAATTAAATAGAGCCTTAAACATGGATTATCTTGGTGATCGGCGATGAAAGAGGATGAGAAGTTTGAAGCAATTTCACATCCACTTAGAATTAAAATCTTAGAATCATTATCTAAGAGAGCTATGAGTTTTTCAGAGTTAAAGAGGAAGCTTGGTATTGAGAGTAGCGGTAAACTAGATTTTCATCTTAAGAAGCTTGGAGAATTAGTAACCCTAGATAAAAATGGAAAGTATACATTAACTAAAGATGGCTATTCAGCATTACAAGCTGTGAGCATAATTAGAAAGTATGGATGGCAGAGAAGAGCTTATATGCTAAATATAATGGCATACGCAGCTTTCAATGTATTTTTTGCTCTTATACATCCTTCTCTGTGGATGATAACTGTTCTTCCAATATCAACTGCATGGATAGTTTTCTACAGCTACTGGTCAATAGTGAAGAGAAAAATATTCAAGAGGATATAAAGAGGTGTTAGAATTTGAATACTGTTATTGAAGTTCATAACTTGGTTAAAGAGTTTAACGGTTGTAAAATACTAGATAATGTATCATTTAACGTAGATAGAGGTGAGGTTTTTGGTTATTTAGGTCCTAATGGTGCTGGAAAAACAACTACACTAAGAATTCTTCTTGGATTAATTAAACCAACATCTGGAGAAGTATTTGTACTCGGCGAGAACCCATTAGATAACAGTAAATTACGAATGAAGATTGGTGTTCTCCTCGAAGATAATGGATTATATAATTCACTTACGGCATATGAAAATCTAGATCTTTATGCACGCTTATATGGATTAGCTAATGCCGTAGAAAGGAGAAGAAGGATAATCGAGTTACTAGATTTTATAGGGTTATATGAAAGGAGAGATGATAAGGTTGGTTATTTATCGAGAGGCATGAAGAGAAAACTAGCAATTGCAAGGGCAATCTTACATCATCCTGAAATTGTATTTATGGACGAGCCTACATCAAATTTAGACCCAAAAACAAGAGTACTAATTAGGGATTTAATCCTAGAGCTAGCGCATGAGGAGAAAACAACAATGTTCATCATATCACATAATCTGAATGATGTAGAGAAAGTATGTTCATCAGTAGCGATTTTAGTCAATGGTAGAATTATAGCTAGAGGTCCAATTGACGAATTAAAGAAGCAAATCATAGGTAGAGAATTAGCTGAAGTCTCGTTAGAAGATGTATATATGAAGATTGTAAGGTGAAGAATTATGAGTATGGTATGTGCTATTATCAATATGGAGCTAAAGGAGATAATTAGGAATAAAGGATTTCTTACAAGTTTATCCAGTGTAGTTATGTTTGTAGGGCTCTTGCTATTCTCTTCAATAAAAGATTTAGCAGTAATAGCTAAGCCGTTTATGCTATACTTACCGTTAGTGATAGGTCTAACAGTAGGTTACGGATTAAGTGGAAGGTTGGTTAAAGAGAAGACTCAAGGTGTCATAGAAACCCTCCTATGTACACCAATTAAAGTATGGGAAATATGGCTAGCAAAAACCTTAAGCATATCAATTATTTCATCATTAACCACAATAATAGTATCAGTAATAATTCCTTTATTAATTGGGTCCCCCATTACAAACCTCTACATATTATATCTCATGGTTGTAGTACCAATCTTCATAACTTCAGCATTAGGGCTATTATGTCTCATATATTTCTACTTAGGGATGAAGCAAATACAAGCAGCAAACTATATAGTCTTCTTTGCACTCTTTATAACACTATTCATGATACTAAAAGTCCAACTATCAGCAGAGTTAACTCTTAAAACGGTGTCTATGATTGCAGCTCTCTCAATTATAATAATCCTATTATCAATATATAGAGTAAGATATACTGATACGGAGAGAATAGTTACAACATTTGAATAAAATTCACATTTTCAATCCTCGTAATAAGCTCCCTCGCTTTTTTAGAATTTTATTTGATTTTCTCTAATATTATTGCTGGGCATACTCTTGTAACGCCTTCCATAGATTCCAAAGTTTTTATGAACTTCCTAAGTTTCTCAGAACTCTTGAACCAACATTCAATCATAATCATGTGATCTCCACTTGAGGCGTATAAATTTACTACTTCATCCATTTCTTTTAACTTCTCTATTGTCGAAATATAATATTCCGGCTTTGTGTCCATTCCTATCAATGCCATCTCAAGTCCTATTTTCTTCAAATTTACCTCTATCGTATATTTCTTTATTATGCCCTCTTTCTCTAACTTTTTTATCCTTTTCCTTACCGCGGTCTCACTAACCCCAAAGATCTTTGCAATTTTTACAAAAGGTATTCTAGAATTTTCCTTCAATATCCGTAATAATTCTAAGTTTGAAATTCGAACCATAAATTTATATTATCAATACAAATATATAAGGTTAACGGAACCAAACAGTTATGGAGGTAAAAACATGGAAGAAGGTAAATTACCATTAATAGGAGAAAAAATGCCAAGCTTTGAAGCACAAACTACTAAGGGGAAAATAAAATTCCCTGATGACTATAAAGGAAAATGGGTTGTACTATTTTCTCATCCCGCAGATTTCACACCTGTTTGCACAACAGAATTTGTAGCTTTTCAGAAAAGGTATGATGAGTTCAAGAGATTTAATTGCGAGCTAATTGGACTCAGTATAGATCAAGTATTTAGCCACATAAAGTGGGTTGAGTGGATAAAGGAGAAACTAAACGTGGAAATTCAATTTCCAATAATTGCTGATGACACAGGTAGGATTGCTAAACTACTAGGGATGATTCATCCAGCTAAGGGAACTAACACCGTTAGAGCAGTATTCATAGTTGATCCAGAGGGAGTCCTTAGAGCAGTATTGTACTATCCACAAGAGCTTGGAAGGAACATGGACGAAATACTAAGAATGGTAAGAGCTTTGCAAGTATCTGACAAGAATGGTGTTGCAATGCCAGCAAACTGGCCGAACAACGAGCTCATAGGTGATAAAGTTATAATTCCACCAGCTGATAACGAAAAGACTGCAAAAGAGAGACTTGAAAAGGCCAAAACTGGCGAAATAGAATGTTATGATTGGTGGTTCTGTTACAGAAAGCTTTAAAAATAAAGAACATAACATTATTATTATCTTTTTTTGTTAAACGGAGGTTAAATTATGAAAACTATCGAAAATTTGGTAAAAGCATTTATTGGTGAAAGTCAAGCTAGGAATCGTTATACATTTTATGCAAAAATAGCTAAAAAAGAGGGGTTTGAACAAATTGCAGAAATTTTTCTAATTACTGCGGAAAATGAGAAAGAACATGCAAGCAGTCTATTTAAGATGATTAACGAGTTGAAAAAGAAAAGCGGTGAAAAGCTAGATGAGATTAAGGTGGAAGTAGTAGCTCCAACAGTACTTGGCAGTACAATAGAAAATCTAAAAGCAGCCATTGCTGGAGAAAATTATGAATATACAAAGATGTATCCTGAGTTCGCCGATATTGCGGAAAAAGAAGGGTTCCCCGAAATTGCAGTTAAATTAAGAGCTATAGCCAAAGCAGAAGAGCATCACGAGGAGAGATTTAAGAAATTATTGAAAGAAGTAGAGGCTGGCACAGTTTTCAAGAAAGAGAAAGAAACTTGGTGGGTATGCCGTGAATGCGGTTATGTTCACTTTGGAAAGGAACCCCCTGAAGTATGTCCCTCTTGTGGACATCCAAAGAGTTATTTCCAAATAAAATGTGAGGAATATTAAAATTATGATGACTTAAGTGATGTGATTTTGCATGACTGAAAGGTTGCAGATCTATAAATGTGGTATATGTGGAAACATTGTCGAAGTTTTACATCCTGGTAAGGGTCAGCTTGTATGTTGTGGCCAACCTATGGTATTACTTGAAGAAAAGACTGAAGACGTAGGTAAAGAAAAACACATTCCAGTCATAGAAAGAGAAGGGAAAGCAATACGAGTAAAAGTGGGTTTTGTTCCTCATCCTATGGAAGAGAAGCATTATATAGAATGGGTAGAAGTTATTGTTGTTGGTGATAAAATTTATAGGGCATTTTTAAAGCCTGGCGAAAAGCCAGAAGCCGTATTCGCGGTCGAAGAGGAGAAAGTTAAAGCTAGAGAGTTTTGTAATCTACACGGGTTATGGTCCACAAAGGAGTAAGGAGACTACATTATGGTAAGTGGTAAAGAACAAATTGTACTCGACGCTATGAAAAAAGCAGGTAAACCAGTAAGACCTGGTAATATTGCTAAGATGACAGGTCTCGATAGTAAAGAAGTTTCAAAGATAATAAAGGAATTAAAAAAGAAGGGCAAGATAACTTCTCCAAAAAGATGCTTCTATGCACCAGTTGAATGACAAAAAACCTATTTAGCAGTTCTCTCTTTTATTTCTGTTTATTTGAGCAGTATTCAAGAATTAATTTTTCACTGTAGTTTTTTGTCTTTATATACTCATCAGGACTAATAAAGAAATATTTCTAGAAGTTTTCTATTTTTCTTCAAAAGAGGATTAGAGAATTAAAGAGTATCTTGTGAGATTTAAGTTTCAAATTTTAATTTAAATTTGTCTTTTAACAGATTTTTAACAGCATTTATTATCTCTTCGGCTTTTTGTATATATTTTTACCATCTTCTTTTGTATAGTAGAACATTACCGCATAATCACTAGTTTCCCTAGCTTCAAAGAGTTCGTTTAAGTATTTTCCAATTTTTGGTGGTAATAATTCCTCTTTTATAACTCTAAGCCCAAATATAGTTAGGACTCCTGAATATGTTCCTGCAGATACTCCCAGTAGATACAAAAGAGCCCTAACGGAAAGAAAAGCAGCATAGTATGCTCTGCTTATTGCATCATCTATTCTATTACTTTCTAAGAGAATTCTAGCACTCACAAGTTTTCCTTCGCTTCTCTTAATGAGTTGGTTTACTATGTCAATTATCTCCTTTTTCTTCTCCAAATCACTTTCCCCTCTTTTTTGATTGTTGCATAAAGTGGCTCTATTGAGGAGTTAAATTCATCTAGTGTTACATATATTGCAGTTATTGGAACACCATACTCTGCAAAAAGCTTTTCTCTAAAATCTGAAAATAGTTCTCTGGTTTTTTTCTTATTATCTGTAATAATAAGTAAATCAATATCGCTTAGAGGTGTGTACTCATCGCGAGCAACAGAGCCAAAAATTATTATTTTAATTAGATTCTCATCTATCTTTGTATATTCTTTTAGAATTTTTTGTAATACTTTGTCCTTATAAAGTAATAACAAAGATAGCACCTCTCTTATATTTATTATCTATTGACACTACTAGTATATTAAGTTTATATTACGAAACCGTAGAAAATCGCAGTTAGCGAAGTAAATTTATCCTTATAGTCTACTCTCATTGTATGTTGAAGCAAAGTATTACAAATTAATTACTATGATCTTTTTGTCATCTTTTTAAATTCTCTTAAGCAAGTCTGGCAGCAGAAGAAATAAACCCTATTATGATATTTATATACTATAGGTTTGTCGATTATCTCTTTCCCACAATAATCGCATTTAAATTGGATTCTTATCTTAAAGGGTCTTTCCTTTTCTTTACTTTCTAAAATTGGTATTATTTTTAGAACATCAAGCTCGGCATTTTCAGTAATCTTTCTAAGTTCGTTCATATCTTTTACAACAACTTTTATAATATATCTCTTGTTTGCAAATTTGTTAATCTCAACTATTTCTTCAAATTTGTCAAAAATCTTAGAATTATTTGTCTTCACTATCATAATGATCGTATTGCTGGTTCTTTCAAGCTCTGGAAGGATTTTTATTGTGTATTTTTGTATAATTCCCTCTTTTTCTAATCTCTCTAATCGAGTTTTTACAGTTGGTCTGCTTAAACCTAGAAGTCCTGCAAGCTCAGAGATGCTCAATCGGGAATTATCTCTTAAAAGATAAAGTATCTTAAGGTCATATTCATCAAGCTTAACCATTCTCTTCTTTCTCCCTTAACAAGTTACCTTTTATTTTGAAAGGTATTAAGGTTTTTCAAATTTATAAAATTTTTTAATTTATTTTTACATTTTGTAAAAAATAACTTCAATAATCTTTCTTGTAAGAATATGTATAGAGGTGCATTTTTCATGGAAATAAATATAAAAATCATAGGAATGACTTGTGCATCATGTGCTAAAACAATAGAGTTAACGCTTATGGAAATAGATGGAATAAAAGAAGCTAAGGTTAACTTAGCAACAGAAAGTGCTCATATAAAATTTAACGAATCAAAGGTTAGCGTAACACAAATTATCAAAGCCATAGAAAGTATCGGTTATGGTGTGGTCAGAGAAAAAAGAGATGCAATTATAAGAATTGGTGGAATGAGTTGCGCATCGTGTGTTAGAACGATAGAAACTACATTAAAAAGGAATCCTGGAATCCTAGATATTAAAGTAAATTTAGCAACTGAAAAAGCTGCAGTCAGTTATGATCCAACATTAATCACCATGGAGGACATTAAAGTCACAATAGAGAAAATTGGATATAAGTTCTTGGGAGTTGAAAGTGAGGAAAGCACAGATATAGAAAGAGAAGCAAGAGAAAAATACCTCAGTGATACGAAGAAAAAGCTAATTGTTGCTTGGGTCTTTGGTGGAATATTATCCATAATGGTCTATGGATGGCTTATTGGCCTTAATTTTGAGAACCCATACGCGACTTGGATTCAATTTATGCTAGCAACGCCTGTTATCATATACTCTGGAAAGCAAATGCTCTTAGCCGCTATTAGAGCTCTAAGAAATAAAATACTTAATATGGATGTAATGTACTCTATGGGTGTTGGCTCAGCATATATGGCAAGTGTGTTAACAACGCTAAATATATTGCCACCAGATTATAATTTCTATGAGGCAAGTGTATTACTCTTAGCCTTTTTGTTACTTGGTAGATATTTAGAAAATATAGCAAAGGGAAGAACAAGTGAAGCAATTAAAAAATTAATGGGATTACAACCAAAGAAAGCAACTGTAATTAGAGACGGAAAAGAAATAGAGATTCCAATAATGCAAGTTAAAGTAGGCGACATCGTAATAGTTAAACCTGGAGAAAAGATTCCTGTTGATGGAATCGTAATTGAGGGAGAGAGTTACGTTGATGAATCAATGATTACTGGCGAGCCCATACCGAATTTAAAGAAAAAGGGAGACGAAGTAATAGGAGGAACTATTAACAAAAATTCCGTTCTGAAAATTGAAGCAAGAAGAGTCGGTAGAGATACTGTTTTAGCACAAATTATTAAGCTTGTAGAGGAAGCACAAAGCACTAGGCCACCAATACAAAGAGTTGCAGATAAAATAATAACTTACTTTATTCCAGTTGTACTTCTAGTCGCTCTAACATCATTCATTTACTGGTTTTTCATCGATAAGCAACCACTACTCTTTGCATTCGTAACATTGATTAGTGTTTTAGTAATTGCTTGTCCATGCGCTTTTGGTCTAGCAACTCCAACAGCTTTAGCGGTTGGAATGGGAAAAGGTGCTGAAATGGGAATTTTAATAAAAAATGGTGAGGTCTTGGAGATTGCAAGGAAAGCAACAATTGTACTCTTTGACAAGACAGGAACATTAACGAAAGGAAAATCTGAGGTTACTAATATTATAGCCTTAAACTTTGATGATAAAGAACTTTTGAGTTTGGTTGCTTCTGCTGAGAAAAGGTCGGAACATCCTCTAGGAGAAGCTATAGTCAGAAAAGCTCAAGAACTTGGTTTGGAGATCAAAGAGCCTCAAAGCTTTGAAACAATAACTGGAATGGGAATAATGGCAGTAGTTGATGGAAAAGAAATTCTGGTTGGAAATAGAAAGCTGTTTCTTGAGAGAGGATACTCGATTGAAGAAGTTGAACATATCTTACATAAACTTGAAGATTTTGCAAAAACAACAATAATTGTCGCGGTAGATGGAAAAATAGCCGGGATAATTGGAATAGCTGATACTATTAAAAAGTATGCAAAAGAAGTAATAAAAGAACTCCATAAGATGGGCAAAAAGGTTGGAATAATTACGGGAGATAACCGAAGAACGGCTAAAGCCGTAGCTAAACAACTCAATGTGGATTATGTTTTAGCAGAGGTTTTACCACAAGATAAAGCAAATGAAGTAAGGAAACTTCAGGAAAGGGGAGAAATAGTCATCTTTGTAGGGGATGGCATAAATGATGCTCCCGCATTAGCTCAAGCAGATATAGGAATAGCGGTAAGCTCTGGAACCGATATCGCAATGGAAAGTGGTGAAATTGTACTCATGAGAAACGACTTAAGAGATGTTGTTAAAGCAATAAAACTTAGCCAGAAAACTCTTTCAAAGATAAAACAAAATTTCTTCTGGGCAATGATTTATAATTCAATCTTGATTCCCATAGCCGCTGGAGCTCTTTTTCCAACACTTAGAATATTATTTAGGCCCGAATGGGCTGCTGGGGCTATGGCCGCAAGCAGTGTAACTGTCGTATCAAACTCATTGTTATTAAAGAGATATAATCCAAAATAAGTCTTGAGACTTATAAAAGGAGATGAAAAATATGATTAGGGATGTAATATTAAGGATTTTAGATGAGAGACATGGCATGGATGAAATGATGGATTTTAATCAGATGTCCAACATGTGGCTTTAGATTAATCTAAAAAGAAGATAAAAATAAAGAAGAATTAAGATTTCTTTCTTACTAAGAATAGAACTACTGAAACTATTATGGCTGCGGCTATGCCTCCTACCAAGTACAGAATTTCATATTCTATAGCTTGTACAGTTACCAGGATAGTAGTAGTATTTGTGTTTCCCAATTTATCTTTGACTGTTATATATATTACATGTTCTCCTGGTATTAAGTTAGTAAAGGTGTATTGGGTGCTTTTATTAACATTTATCCATTCATTATCATCAAGTCTTATTTCATAATGTGATACACCGCTACCAATGTCGTATCCCTCCCAACGTATAGTCATTGTTGTATTTCTAGTGATCGTATTATTCAAAGGAGAAAGAATTTTGATCCATGGAGGGACCATATCTACCTTCACTGATATAACTTCTGAGAAGTTCTGAATTGCTTCAATGTATTGTGATTCAATCTCTGTAACAGGAAGTTCCTCAATACCATATACGTACTTCTCGAAAAATTCTGTGAAATTATAATTTGAGAATGTGTTTAGCTCCTCTAGTAGGTCTTCGGTTGATATAAGCTTTGGAGCCCAATTATCATCAGTTGTGATATTATATTTTCTATAGAGGTGTCTCATAAAATCATTTAATGTTTTATTATCACTCTCAATTAGTATCTTATTGATAAGATATGCAACTAAGCCTCCTTTACAGTAATATGTATATGCATATTGTGTACCAAAGTATACAGGTAGATCGACAAGAGGTTTATCTAAATTGGTACCCAGCATAGTGTCTCGATAATAAGATATATCATGTGTTAACATACTAATTGTTTCTGAAAGATTCAACTGAATAATTCCATAGAAATGTTCAAATCCCTCAAGTATCCACTTATCTGAATCCTCAGTCTCTGGATCAAAAGATTCAAAGTTTCTCTCAATTTTTAGTATTCCTCCGATCCAAGCGTGTCCTATTTCATGACTTAATCTTTCACCAAAACCTACTTGTACTATATCATCACCATATTGTAATCCTAACTCATCTTCACTAATTGTTGATGCATCATGGCGTATAACTATTCTGTATTCATCTAATGGAAAACTGCGATATACTGTCCAATGTCGATGGAAGTATACAAAGACATAATTTGCAAATGTACGCATGAAACTTAAACTAGGCGAAGGAGATAAATTTTCATCAAATGCTACTGTAACATTTACACCATGCAAATAATATCTAAAAGTAGTAAATTTTTTAGTATCATACTGTAAGTAATCCTCAGGGAAGAAATTATATTTAACTTGTTTGTAGTAAGTCCAATTGTACTTCGGTGCTCCTGGATAATTAGTATCAACCGGTGTAACAACAGTTTTTATTTCACTGTGCGCTACTACAGTCCCATCTTTATGAATTACCACTATTTCATAACTGTATTGTGTTCCAAATTCAACCCAAGTATCAGTAAAATTATTAATTCTCGATGGAAGAATAGCAATAACACTTTCAAAAACTATGAAGTGCCGGATTACTTTTATAAACAAACTGGAGCTATTGAATGAAAGTTTCCAATTTAGTGAAACTGAATATGGTGATAACGCAACAACGTTAAATTGAAGAATCTCTACGGTAGCTTTACTGCTTAGTAGGAGAGAGTCCCTCTTGTATGTATAAACTGAACTATGCGTTGTTTCTATAGAGATACTATTAAGTAGCAATAGAAATACTAAAATATAACATATAAGGTTCTTAAATCTCATATTTTCGTTATCCTCTTCAATATGGATAGATAAAGCTATATAGTGTTCCTCTTTAAAAACTTAACTAAAGTAATCTCAAATATCTCTAAGTGAAAAATATGTAACATAGTATAATGGTAAAAATGGTTGAGCATACAACTATCAGAACATCCTTAAAAATTAAAAGAAAATTAGAAGCCTTTGTTAGAAAAATCTGTGCAAAAAGCTTAGCTAAGGCTATAAAAAAGATTAAATCCCTGAGAGAGTGTATATAATAGATTTTTGGGAAACTTATACATTATCTTGGACAACTATAAATGAAATCACAAAAGAAGCAATAAGCTTGTTTACTAAACATTGGAAGGTTAAAAACCTAAAAATTTGAAATGTATTATGTGTTAGGGAGCAAAAATGAATTAATTATAAAATTTTCCCCCTAACACTTTTTTACAAAACTTAAGTCTAAATGACTATATAAATTGTATATGCAAATTGTGGAGTTATGATTATGAGTAAAATAGATTCGCATATCAATAAGAAACCATTATCGACCTTCTCGTTCCCTTTTTCTATGTTTTTCACCACTATTTTTCATTTTATTGTCTTTAATTATGGTATCAAGAATGTTTTTTGAAGCTATTAATAAATCATCAAGAATTTCTTTAGCCTTTCTTTTCCTTTTTGATAGAGACATTAGAAACACCATCTGCTTAAATTTTCGTTTCCTAATATTATAAACATTTTAAGATTGATACTTTCTGATATGATAAAGTCATCGTGGTAATAAAATAAGATTTATTAAAAGTATATCGACTATGAAAAAATAAGCGTAAAAGCATGGACAAGTAATTTAGCAGACCCAACTCAGTAGATC
Organism: Candidatus Asgardarchaeum abyssi; assembly: GCA_040225955.1. Classification (GTDB taxonomy): domain Archaea; phylum Asgardarchaeota; class Asgardarchaeia; order Asgardarchaeales; family Asgardarchaeaceae; genus Asgardarchaeum; species Asgardarchaeum abyssi. The sequence goes on from JBECUL010000034.1 coordinate 22,920, forward strand.
CTATCTGTTCCTAGATTGAACCTACACAGCAGCATGGTCTGTTTCCAGACAGTTACTGTGTAGGCCAATCTATTCCCAGATTGAAACCACGAAAGATGAGTCTTTTGCCTTACTTGTCCTTTGCCTATTATATATATGTATGTCTAACTATTTAAACTTTGTGTTTTTTTAGGTTAAAGGGCGCTCGATTAAAAGTTAGTGAATTATCCTTAAATTGAGTTTTACAGCCGATTCTACTCGATCACCACGCAAAATGACAC
>JBECUL010000035.1:0-22602 GCA_040225955.1 Candidatus Asgardarchaeum abyssi
TTCTAGTAGGACGCGTTGGTGTAGCTATTTTATTGATTCTTGCTAAAAGAGACGCTAAGACAGGTGTCTTATTGCATATTCTTGATAGGGCTAAGGCAAGACTTGAAAGTAAAATATAACTTTCACTTAATAGATTTTAAGATACTTTCTTATTTTTCATAAAGACTTATATTCATCATATAAGAGTCATTTTGATTTTTTTGCTAATAAAAACTAAAAAGATAATGAAACAGTAATATATTATATTATTAAGTATTCAATATTAAGGTGGCTTTTATGAAATTACGTGCAAAAATTGTTGATTTAGAAGCAGCTGGAAAGCCAATTGCAATTCTTAATAAAAATGATGCGAGATTATTACGTGTTGCTCCACTAGAAAGGGTGTCAATAGTTTACGATAATAGAGAAATAATAGCACTTATAGATGTTACTGATACCTTTGTTTCAGAAGGTGAAATTGGCTTATTTGAAAGTATTATTGAAACGCTGAAAGTTAAAGATAATGACATAGTTGATGTACATCCCGCTCCTAAGCCAGTCTCTATAAGTTATATTAAACGTAAAATGTTAAGGGAGCATTCTTTAACAAGAGAGCAATTTTTCGAATTAATGAATGATATAAATTTAAATAGATTATCCGACACCGAGATTGCTGTTTTTATATCCTCTGTTGCAATAAATGGATTAACAGATAACGAAATTCTCGATCTAATAGACGCTCTTGTTAATACTGGAGAGCAATTAAATTTAAGTGATATCAAAAATGTAGTTACAAAGCACAGTATTGGTGGGATTCCTGGTAATAGAGTAACTCTTCTTATATTGCCAATTGTTACAGCTGCTGGTCTGATAATGCCAAAGCTAAGTACACGAGCGATTACCTCTCCTTCTGGAACTGCTGATACTGCGGAGATATTTATGCCAATAGATCTAACAATAGATGAATTTAGAAAGATAATCCTTAAAGTTGGAGGGGCTTTAGCGTCTAATGAACGACTAGGAATATGCCCTGCCATGTCAAAATTAATACGAATATTATCACCATTAGCATTAGATCCAGAACCGCTGTTGATATCAAGTATATTGGCTCATATGAAAGCTTTAAGCGCAAAACATGTTGTTATTGACATACCCACCGGACGGGGTGCGAAGGTGTATAGACTAGCAAAAGCTCAAGAGCTTGGTGAAAAAATGGTATCGATTGGCATGAGAGCGGGTGTATCTCTTGAATGTGTAATTACACCTGGCGATAGGCCTATTGGAAAATTTATAGGTCCAGCTTTAGAAGCTTATGACGTATTAAGAATATTAACTACAGGAAAAGGGTCTTTTGACCTAAAAAATAAAGCTCTTAGCTTAGCAGGTATACTTTTAGAGGTAACTAATATAGCCGAATATGGGAAAGGTGTAAAAGTTGCTGAGGAAATATTGGAAAGTGGGAAGGCTTGGAAAAAAATGATGGAGATCATTGAAATACAGGGAGGAGATCCAAAAGTATCTTTAGATGACATCCCTCTTGGCACATATACTGCTGAGTATTACGCACCAATGGATGGGACGGTATACGGTTTTGACAACAGAACAATACGCGAAATTGCAAAAGTTGCTGGGGCTCCAATTGATAAAGGAGCTGGTGTTGTGCTTCTTGTAGATAAAGGTGATGACGTGAAGAAAGGCCAATTGTTGATGAAAATATATTCAAACAGCGAGGCGAGGCTCACTCAAGCTCTGAAAGTAGCAGAAAGAAGAAATCCATACATTTTCGAAAAAATGATTTTAGGTAGGATAACTCCTGATAAAGTACATATAGAGGATGAAAGTATTTTTGGAGAGAGTTAGGTACTGGTGTACACCTTTATTTCTGAAGCTTCTCCTTCAGCGAGTGCAATGATGTTTTTTACTGCTTTTTCCGTCGCTTCTATAAGCGTTTTTTCATCCAAACCTGGTACTCCTGCTCCGATAAGTAAAACATTCCTAGTTTCCTTTGTTACTTTCGTTCTATCTGAATCCCTATAGGGGTAGATGTTGATGATTCCTATTTTATCTCTAAGAACCAGTTCCTTTCCTTTCAAAACTTTAGGCTCTTTCATTCCAATTCCGAAGAATGATTCATTCTCCTTAGCAAAATCAAATATGAGAGGTGTTACAACCTTGTCAAAGTCGTAAGCTCCAAAGGAAATAAACGTTTCAGCTGATGCAAAATTGTATGCATCAACAACATTTAGAATTCTGGGAATTCGTTTTCCTTGTAATATTCTTCTTGCCAGCGCTTCACCAGAAGGTCTTATCTTTGTTGGATCTATATCCAGATATTTCCAGTAAAAGTCTCTATATAGTCGTATAATGCGATTATCCTTTAATTCGTTAAGCGAAGTTCTATTAAAAATTGTATTTCTAACATTTTCAAATGTTAAATTAAATAGTTTTTCATCAGTCTCTCTAACTGTTAAATTTGAAATTTTTACTATTGTAACCGGAAAGGCTGGGATTCTCTCCTTCACCTTATTATTCCAATAGATCATGGAGCTCACCGTACGCAATTTTTCAATTTTCATTGTTATAAATAAAATTGTTTAACATGGCAATATAAAGTTGTCTTCTCTATTAATTACGGTTAACCAAGTCTGAATGAAGACTCGAAGTTCTAAAGATTTTTCATAAGGATAAAAAGCTGAGATTTTTGAAGCTTAAAATATGAGTAAACAAGTAAATTTTGCTCAGAATATTCATAATCGATCTACGGAATTGATATCAGTATGCCATCTAAACATTCTGCTGATTGTGATTAATTTTTATATTCTGCTAATATTTAAGAATAATTAGTAGTGATATAACTATGGAGATTAATACTTAAAGTAGGGATCATAATACTAAGTTTATGATAATTAGTTTACAGTTACATAATAACCCACAATATCAACTAATATAATTGCAAAAGAGAAATGGACTGCGTATGACAATAAAATCTAGTTGTTTTAAATCATTTTTGCAAGATATAATTCTTCAGTAAATTTATTTTGCAGTAGAAATAATTCGTGTCTGTAGCTTAAAGGTTTTATACATTATTATGACTTCTTCTATTGTTGCATACCCAAGCTGGTAATGAAAAGCGCTTGCAGCGCAATCTTTTTATATACAATAAATAGTTATTATCTATAGAGTGGACGGGTATGAAAGCTATCTTCGGGCAGTCAATGAAGAGAAGTTTGAAATTGGTAATATTGGCAACGGTTATTTTTGGAGTTTTTGCAATACAATTCTTAACTAATATATATTATGGTCGGCTATTAACAATAAATGAACTGCTATTATATCTTGATGTAATGCTATTTTCTTTAGTGATGATTGTATATAATTCCTTAAAAAAATCATACTTAAAATACACAATTGGAGTTATAGGCTTTATAATCTTTACTATATTTGGACTAATAGGCATTATTTTAAGCTACACTAGTACTGTTTATTACTTTATAACTCTGATTGTCTTTATAGTAATTGAGCTATACTTTATGGATAGGTTCTTAGGATTGCCAATTGGTGAAAAGCTTAATCGTATAATAATTAAAAATACGAAAAGTTAATGTGTATACTTTCACCTTCTCATCCTCTGTAGAAGTTTTATTGCTCAGTAACTCTTCGTATTTGCTCTTTCTATTTTTTTATTCTTCTTTATAATAGTAAAGTTTGTAAAATGTTTGTGTTTTAATTCACGACTATGTCTATTGTGATGTGTTATGCGGTAATGTAGTCAGGGACTGGAGGGTGCGCTTTAATGATGATTAGAAGTAAAAAAATCCTTATAGTTAACAAACTGAGAAATTGTACAAGCTTTATTGTGATATTATAATTATCACAAAGAACAGAAATAACTTTAGAAATTTTTTATGACAAGAAAAAAATTAACATTATTTTCTTCATTTTTTGTGCCTTTTTTCAACAAAAGAAGCAAAAAAATATTTAAAATAATCATCAAATTATGCATGTACTAATCCCACTTTAACTGTTATAAATGGTGGTAACGTTGGAAAGTAATATAAGATATCTCTTTGTCCCAAAATCTGTTGCGGTTATAGGTGCTGCTCGTGAGCCATATAAAGTAGGTCATTCAGTGGTAAAAAATCTCTTAAATCATGGTTATAAGGGGAAGATATATCCTGTAAATCCGAAGGCAGATGAAATTCTTGGACTAAAGGTTTATAAATCTGTGCTTGATATTCCCGATGATGTGGACTTGGCTGTAATAGCAGTTAAAGCATCAATAGTCCCACTAGTTTTAGAAGAGTGTGGTAAAAAAGGCGTTAAGGCTGCTATTGTTATATCTGCTGGCTTTAAGGAGATTGGTGTAGAGGGTGCAAAGCTTGAAAAACTTGTAGTCAATATAGCAAAGAAATACGATATTGCTCTACAGGGACCTAACTGCCTTGGTACAATAGATACATATACCCCCTTAAATGCTAGCTTTGCAAGCAACATGCCTTACAAAGGGAATATAGCATTTATATCTCAAAGCGGAGCTCTCTGCACTGCTATCTTAGATTGGTCGCTAAAAGAGAAAATAGGATTTTCTAAGTTTGTTAGCTTAGGAAATAAGGCCGTTTTAGATGAAATTGATTTTATGGAGGAAATTGCAAAAGACGATAACACTAAGGTAATTCTTGTTTACATAGAGTCTATAGAAGATGGTGAGAAGTTTCTTAAATTAATGCCTGAAATTACGAAAAAGAAGCCTGTTATTGTAGTTAAAGGAGGGGTGTCTGAAGAAGGGGCTCGAGCTGCTAGCAGTCATACTGGTGCTCTCGCAGGAAGCTTTGTTGCATATGAAACAGCATTTAGACAAACTGGGGTTATTGCAGCAAGCAGTGTAAGTGATCTTTTTGACTTTGCTGCAGCATTCAGCACCCAGCCAATTCCTAAAGGACCAAGAGTTGCAATAGTTACAAATGCTGGTGGTCCTGGAATATTGGCAACTGATGCTTGTGTTCGTGAAGGATTAAAACTCGCTAAATTTTCAACAGAAACGATAAATAGATTAAAAGAGAAACTTCCTCCAATGGCTAATATCTATAACCCGATTGATGTTATCGGCGATGCAAAGGCTGATAGATATTACTACGCAATGGATGTTGCATTATCAGATGATAATGTTGATTCATTAATAGTCTTATTAACCCCTCAAGCTATGACTGAACCATTGGAAACAGCTAGGAAGATAATAGAAATCAAAGAGAAATATCCTGAAAAACCTGTTTTGGCGGTATTTATGGGTGGTCCAGATGTTGATGAAGCTATAAAGTTCTTAAAAGAGAACAAAGTTCCGACATATCAATTTCCAGATAATGCAGTTCGCGCTCTTTCTGCATTAGCAAAATATGGAGAGTACTTAAAGAGACCAGTGGATAAACCAGTAGTCTTTAATGATGTAGATAAAGAAAAGGTGAAGGAGATTATAGAAAGAGTACGTAATGACGGTCGAGTAGTATTATTAGGAAATGAAGCAGCTCAAATTGTCCATGCTTATGGCATCCCTGTACCCAAAATAATGCTTGCAAAAAATGAAAGTGAAGCTGTTCAAATTGCGAATGAATTAGGATATCCTGTTGTTTTAAGAATAGCTTCACCTCAAATTCTCCATAAATCTGATATAGGTGCTATTGCAATAAATATAAAAAATGCTGAGGAAGTAAAGCAAAAATTCAGAGAAATTCTTGAAAATGCAAAACATTATGCTCCTCATGCAAAAATATATGGTATTGAAATATATCCCCTAGCTCCAAAAGGAAAAGAAATGATAGTTGGTGTTAGTAAGGATCCTCAGTTTGGACATTTAATAATGTTTGGATTAGGTGGCATCTATGTTAACTTTTTGAAAGATGTATCGTTTGGTTTAGCACCATTATCAGAGAGAGAGGCCAGAGAAATGATACAAAGGACGAAAGCGTATACATTATTATCTGGCATTCGTGGGGAAAAGCCATCAGACATAAAATCTATTATAGAAATTCTACTAAGAATTAGTCAACTTGTTGTAGATTTTCCAGAAATTGCAGAGATAGACATAAATCCACTATTTGTTTACGATGAAGGAAAGGGAGCATTGGCTCTCGATGTAAAAATGGCTCTTCATGCTTAATGAGGTGAGTATATATGAAAAATTTATTTATTGTTGGTTGTGGTCCAAGCGGAAAAACTTCTTTAAGTTTAGGATTGAGTTTAATTTTTAAGGAAAATGGATATAAAGTGGGTTACTTCAAGCCTATATCGGCTATAGATAAAATTGTTAATGGAAAAGCAATAGACTTTGATGTAAAAGTTATGAAAAAGGCCTTAGAACTCACAGATTCTGAGGATGATATAGGTCCTATTAGAATCTCTGATCAATTTATAGGCGATCTAAGCAAAGAAAAAATTAAGAGTAAGGTAAGCGAAAGCTACCAGAGATTGATAAATAATAAAGATTTCCTTATAATTGAAGCTGGTCGCGATCCAGATTTTCTTCTCGCTTATGATTTTCCAGCTTGGAAGCTTGCAACGCAATTCAATTCAAAGGTGTTACTTGTTGGATATGGTGATTCTGATCATATAGTTGATAAATTTTTATTCTATAAAACTCACTTTAAGGATCATAATGTTGATGTTGTAGGGGCAATTATAAATTATGTTCCATATCACTTGAAGGAACGAATGAACGATATAATCTCTCCCTTCCTAGAGAATAATGGTGTGCGGGTTTTAGGTGTAGTTCCGCAAGAAACAGAGTTAATATCACCAACTGTTAGAAGTATCGTAGAAATATTAGGTGGCGAACTATTAGAAGGTCATGAAAACATAGATCGTATTGTGGAGGATATATTAGTAGGTGCTATGACCCCGGAGGCGGCTTTAAAATATTTTAGAAGATCAATAAATAAAGCCGTAATCACTGGTGGCGATAGAGCCGATCTTGCAATTGCAGCATTAGAAACTAATACAAGTATTTTAATATTAACTGGTGGTCTCTTTCCATCACAGCAGGTCCTAATAAGGGCAAAAGAGAAAGGTGTACCAGTTTTGTTAGTACCATATGATACCTACACTACTGTTACAAAGCTTGAAGGGTTAACTGGAAAGATATCTCCTGATGATGCGAAAAAGATAGAAGCCACAAAGCAAATAATTTCAAAATATGTAGAGTGGAAAGTGATTCTTGACGAATTAGTAGAATGATTTTGGTGAATTAGATGGACATATTTGCTTCAAAAAAAGTTGCCGTGGTTGTTCCTATATTCAGTGAGGAACAAAAAATATTAGGGACTCTCAAATCTTTAAATAATCAACATCTAAAGCCAAAAACAATAGTAGTAATTAATTTGATATCCGAAAAAATCTTTCAGACGGCCCACAAAATGGGTGCTATTGTTGTTGATATACGTAAAAAAAGGATTAAAAAATATACTATTTTCAGTACGTCCCCTCTTCTAGCGTTTGTGATAAATCAAGGTATTAAAAAGGTAGCCGAAATAAGTAAAAGCTGGGACTATATTCTTATTTTAAGTGCAGGATCAATAGTAGATCCATCTTTTATAGAAATACTTGTTAAACGGGCAGAACAAACAAAATCTGTAATGAATATAGTGTATTTTGATAAAACAATATTCCCTATTTTAGACTCATGGAAGTTCGGATACCTTATAAACTTCAAATTTTGGAAAAAGATCGGTTTAAAGTTCCCCTTGAATTTTGGTTGGGCTGGATATCTTATACTAAAAGCTATTTCTATGGGCTATCATGTTACTTTTTCGAGCTATGACAGAAACTTTTACCCACCCACAACTCATATTGACATCCTGGAAGCATATGGATATGGCATTTCTATGGCTCTTCTAAGGTATCCCCTCCTCTTAGGGATGATCAATTCTCTTCTTGTTTCTCGTTATAACAAAAGGCAGGCTATAGAGACATTTCTAAGTTTTATAATAAATCGTAGAGGGCGAAAATACGTATTACGCACTAATAAACTTAAATCATTGTTCCAAAATCTACTTAAGCGACAAATAAGCGCATTGGAAAGCCAAATATTTAATTTCTTAAAAGTTTCATTGATTAAATTAAAAATTGTAAAATAATAAAAACAACCCCCTCACTTTTCTTCGCAAAAAGCATAACCTTTAATAGTTGGGGTTTAATTCAAATTATCAGAGCCTATAAAAAATTGGATGTGAATTATTTGACAGCTTGGGAAGTAACTCTATCTGGAGAGACTCCTGATAGTGAAATTAAGATTGCATTTACTGATGCGAGTGAAATTTTTGAAAATACGATCGGTGTAAATGATATTTTCATCCACAAACTCTTAGATCTAATAAAGGAAAATGAAAACTATTCAATTTACACGGGAATTAAGAAAGTTGTTTCACCGTCTGGTGAGGATAAATCAGATCGCGCTTTATTTATCTTGGTAGGGGAAGACAAGCATGAAGTTAAATTTGCAATTCTATTAGGCCAAGTTGATGAAAAGACATGGATAATTGTAGGCTTCTGGCCAGATGCTTTTGCAGAAGCTTGTAAAGAACATAATGAAATCCTAGAATCCATTCTTCAATCTGTTTTATTTAACCCTGATAACTGGAAATTTATAGAGTTCGTAGTTCCATTTTCACAATTCACGCAAACCCAAACAGAAGAATAATTCGGGGTGAATCACTGACTCATAATTTTGTTTATTTCTTCACAAATCATTTTCATTGCCTCAGTGGCTTTCTGATTAATAAATACGGTAGCTTTCCGTGTTAGAATAGTATTCGATGTATTTATTTCGATAACCTTTCCATTATTTCTAAGTACAATAAAAGGAAGTGATGCAGCTGGCTGAACCAATAAACTTGTACCAATAACCAGCATAACATCCGATTTGAATGCGCATTCAAATGCTCTATCCAAAGCGTCTCTTGGAATAGGCTCGCCAAACCATACAACATCCGGTCTCATAAGCTTTCCACACTCTGGACAAGTCACTGGGACATTATTAGGTGGATTATTAAAAGCTATATGAAACCCACAATGTGTACATCTTGCCCTCCATATATTTCCATGTAATTCAATTACATTACTAGAACCTGCTTTGATGTGAAGACCATCGACATTTTGAGTAATTAACATCTTTAAAAGTCCAAATTCCTCCAACTTGGCAAGGCATAGATGAGCATCATTAGGCTTAGCTTTATGAATTATTTCCATTCTCCATTTATACCACTCCCAAACTAATTTTGGATTTTTCAAAAAAGCTTCTGGTGTTGCTAACTCTTCAGCTCTAAATCTTTTCCAAAGACCATTTTTTCCTCTGAATGTTGGTATTCCACTCTCGGCCGAAATTCCTGCACCGGTTAGTGCTGTTAAATATTTTGCATTAATTATTAGCTCTACAGCTCTTTTGATTAAGCTATTCTTCTCTTCCATGGTTAACATCACATCTTTTATACTCCGTATACAGAACCTTTTTTACTTCGCGAACTATTCTTTTTCCAATAGTAGGTATTTTCTCCCATGAGTCGATATTGTTTAAAGCATTTATGGGATTCTTGAATTTATTGAGAATCAACCTAGCTCGCTTTATATTGATTAATGGCAATCCTGCTAAAAAGAATTCCTGTTCATCGTGAGTCTCCATAAGTTTAGGTTTACCACGAATTATAGGCACTGCTGGTTCATTGTTAGAGAAAGAAATTGTCTCCTCCTCTGCATTTTCTTTTCCAATAAGAGATTTAAGAATATTTAACAGCACTATTGCCGCATGCCATGAGTCAAAAGTTTCAATGATTGAAATGCCCATCTTTTTAAACTTCTGTAATAAGCTGTCATAATATTTAGGATTAAATTTAATTTTTCTTTCTATTGTTACGTAGATGTTCTTTCCTTTCTGATATCGCCTAATAGGCATGTAAATGCATTTATTTAGAGGATCTTTTCTTATTGCGAGGGCATCTTCTATTAAAAGAATAGGCGTCGAATAAGTTTCTATCATACTTTTAATTTGATTCTCTAAACGTAAAACGCCTGTCATATCTCCCTTCAATGAATTTATAAAATCAGAAAATGTTTTTCTCTCAATAATAACTCCCCGTGGCATCACTATATCTCCTATAGGGAGCGTATCAACCCTATATTCTATATTCTCTTTATCTAAGAGGGAAGCAAGAATTTTACTGGCATTATTCCCACTTACTTTTACTTCATGTGTGTCTATTACTACAACTGGGACTTTTCCATCAAGAGTTGATTGCATTTCTATAACCTCATTAATAATACTGAGATGAACATATTTATTAAAGATTAGCGTTTTGATAATTCCTGAGGTGTAATTAATGTTCTCTAGAAAGATGGGACGATTTCCAGTTTTACAAGTTGCTTTAGATTTTATAGAGAAGGAAGTGGCCCTTAGAGTAGCCGAAGCCTCTGTTCGCGGAGGTGCTGATTGGATAGAAGCTGGGACTCCCTTAATAAAAAGTTTAGGTATTTCAATTGTTAAAGAACTGAAAGAGACATTTCCTAGTAAAATTATAGTTGCCGATATGAAAACTATGGATACTGGCAAGCTAGAGACGGAATTGGCTATCAAAAATGGGGCTGATATAGTTTCAATCCTTGGCGTTGCAGATGATAATACAATAAAAGATGCAATTCGTGTGGCTCATGAGAATAATGTTAGAATTATGGCTGACTTAATAAATTGCAAAAATATTGAGCAACGAGCTGTTGAGATTGAAAATCTTGGAGCTGATTACATTTTAGTGCATACTGGTATCGATCAACAACGACGGGGGCTTTCTCCATTTGATCAATTAAGAAAAATAAGTAGTCTCATTAAAATACCTATAGCTGTTGCAGGTGGGCTTAATGAAAATACAGTGGGTGAAGCCATAAAGATGGGCGCTAAAATAATAATTGTTGGTGGGGCAATTACACGATCAGATAATCCATATATGGCAACTATAAAAATAAAAGAGGCGATAAAAAAAGCAGCGGAGCTGTAAGGCATATTTTACTTATTCCTCAAATTTCCATTCGCCAGTTCTTAAATATTCGTCGATTGCTTTAGCGACGTTAATTCCTCCTTTAACAGCTGGGCCTATTAACCATGGTCCAGTGACGACATCACCTGCGGCAAATACACCCTCTCTTGTTGTTCTTCCAAGTTTATCTACCTTTATTGTTCCCTTGCTTGTAAGTTCTATACCATATGTATTCTTGAAAAATGGTGGTGTTGGTTTCTGTCCAATACATATAAAAATCATATCTACGTCCATAGTGTATTCTGAACCTGATATGGGTTCTGGTCTAGCTCTTCCGCTTTCATCTGGTTCGCCTAACTTCATTTTAATTAATTCCACTTTCTTAAGTTTCCCATTCTCTCCAATAAACCTAATAGGGTTTCTCAACCAAAGGAAATTAACACCCTCTTTCTCAGCGGCTTTTAGTTCTGATTCTGGACTCGGTGCTAACTCCCTAGTTCGGCGGTAGATTACATAAACTTCAGCACCATCTCTTATGGCTTGACGAGCAACATCTATGGCTGTAGCTCCACATCCAATAACTCCAACTTTCCCTTTAGCAATAATTCTCTCATCTTGAGAGATATAACCATCTCTCGCTAAACCCTCTTGAACTGCATAATCCAAACCAAAATATATGCCTTCAAGGTCTTCTCCTGGTAATCCCATCTTCTTAGTACTCCAACATCCAGTTGCGATTAAAACAGCATCATGTTCACTCAAAATTTTTTCGAAAAGACCGTTGTCTACTTCAACTCCTTGGTGAAATATAACTCCTGCTTCTTCTAACTCCTTTATTCCTTTTCTTATAGGTTCCTTTGGAATACGCCATGCTGGAATACCAAATATAAGTAAACCTCCCGGCTCAGGCATTTTGTCATATACGTGAATTTCATATCCCTTACAGACTAATATACCTGCAGCAGTGAGGCCAGCGGGTCCAGCACCAATTATTGCAACGCTTTTTCCAACTTTTGGAGGTATTTGATCGGGTTTACATTTTAGAAACTTCATATCTCGACCATCCTTTTCACTTTTCGTAGTATGAGCAATATGTATATCAAGCTTGGGTTAAAAAACCATTTATTAAAATGTTACTTAAAAATAGAATACTTTCTTTTAAAGTGGCTTAATATATTTATCTTTTTCACTCTTTGTTATATTAATCCTTACTTTATTAACAAAAAGGTAAAAGTAATTATCTATTAAAAATAGAGACGGCTCACATGTAATGACTTATTCCTCTTTCTCTCAACCGATCATCGTAGAATCTCCAGCTATTTTGACTATCAAGAAGTTTCTTAATAGTCTCCTTTAAAATTTCTGTGGTAAGCTCTTTTTCATTGAGAAGACAGTAACTTACAGCTTGTTTTATGGAACCCTTAATACTTCTCATAGATAAGTATCTTATTATATCTCTAAGATCAGAAAGCTTAACTTGTATTTTTACATATTTCTTAAATTTACTTAGCATGTATTCGGCAAATCTTAACTTTTCAGATAATGATGGTGCTATCATCAACCTTAATGAGAATCTATCTAGTATTGCCTCGTCAAGGTATTCTGGTGGCATGTTACTAGTTCCAACAATCACTAATGGCAAAAATGACGCTCTGATTTCATCTAATAGATTAAGAATAGCGCTTCTTATTTCAAAGAATCCACCATATATTGTAGCATAATAATATCCAGCTGCTAAAATTTCAAAATCATTAAATATGACCATTGTTAAATCGTTTATTTGCTTTAATTCATCCCTGAGTCTCATTATCCTTTCAGCAGTTTCGCCAGCAAATTTATTTCCTACAATGGTTGGAATATCTATTTCATAGACTTTAAATCCTAGTTCTTTACCTATTGTAACAGTACCTTGGCTTTTACCATTTCCAGGTGGACCTGCTAGTAAAATTGTATTGTCATAAAGGTCTCTTATTTTCATTTCAAGAGACTTTTTAATCGTTTTTAATGAGTTAATAAATAACTCTAGTGCACTTTTTGGCCAGAAAAGCTCTTTTGTAGATGGTATTTCTGTAAATCCCTCTTTTAATAGCTGAACTGATTGAACAATTCTAACTTTTGTGTTTTCGTTAACTGTAACTGCGTTTTCCGGCTCAATTTTTTCAATTTTAAATATGACTCCTACATCTCCAAGATGAGCAGCTTTGATTATACCAGGTTGTATTCGTCTAAGTTTTTGTAAAGCTCTTGATGCAATAAACGTTATCAATTCTGAGTTTGTTGATTCAAATGTCGGTGAAAGAACCTTAATCCAAATACTCTTTGCAGAGATTCTCCTTTTTCTGGTAGCTGTTTTCTTTTGTGTTTCAGTTCTTTTCATTTTATCACACCCCTACAAGCTTCTCACCCTATTTATAAATTCTTTGGTATACTTGCTGCCAATATGACTTATTGTGAAGTTTGAATTCTCATTTTTTTCAGCAAGTTCTACAGTTTGATTCACACTGTTGATAAATCTCTTAAAGTTAATATAATTTATTAATCCAATAGGGCCTATGTAATTTCTTAAATATTTAAGCAAAATGTATTCTGATAAATGTTTTGCTATATTAATATCAATAATTATGCTATTACTCATCTCTATTATGTTTTTACTTAATGTTGTACTGAAAATCTCAAGAAAGTCATAAGTTATTATTTCTATTGGAACAAAGGTTTTAATCGTGAGTGGAGTAGCGCTTATCAAAAATCCAGTATCCATTTCTTTTCCAAAAGTAAAACCATCTAGTATGTCATTTAATAATTGAAAAATCTGAATGTTATATTCCATCATCCTTAAATTCTTATAAGTTGACCAAGACCTAAATCTTTCATCCTCTAATACTTTTTGAGTAATGTCGCTGATTACTTTGCTAAGCTCTGAAAAATCATAATTATCAAACTCAATACCAATTTCTTTTCTTTCACTTCTTGGCATTCTATTTTTAATTTTTAATTTGTCTGTTTCAACATCTTCCAATTCAATATACTCATCAGCATCGGCTATATACTCTCTAACACTACTTATATTAACCTTTGGGCTATATACAACTACGTCTTTTACTATATTTCTTTTCTTTTCTAATCTCTTTATTTTGTTTTTGAGAAACTTAGAGGCATCTTTGTGTAGTCTTATAATTCTTTTAAGTTCCTCAGCATTTTTAAAGAACGGACAATCATCGCAGAGACACCCAAATTTCAAGCTTAAGTTTATAGGTCTTATATATAGTGATGGTATCACCAACCAAGTGAGGTATAAAGACTTAAAATAGTCTTTTAATCCATCCTCTAATACCTTCTCATCAATAGCTGTTAGAGCTGATATCAAAATTCTACTGGTTTTCTTTATATTTTTAAAGCATAATGTTGTGGGGAATATCTCAGATTCATAGATACCTGACTTGAACTCATAAGAAAATCCACTTAGATCTAATGTCAGTGTGAAATCGAGAGTATTATTAAAGGAGAAATCTTTTTTCAGCTTAATAAAATCTAATTTGTAAAAGTCATCTAAATCAGCAAAATCCGAAATTAAAAAGTTAAAAATTATTCTCCTATCATTATTAGAATTGTCTCCAAATAGCAATTTCACTAAGCTATTTATTGATCTACTCCTTATACTTGGTTTAATATTTATCATTATTTCTTTTCTCATCTCTTAAACCTTTACAATCTCTCTTTTAGACGCAATTTAGCAATAAAATATCCTGGTGAATCATGAATATGTGGGTAAAATCTTTGCAGGGAATCATATTCTGAGATGATAGGATATCCTTTCTCACCTATAAATATTGTTTGCTCCTCCAACTTCAACTTGCCGTGTGTAACATTAATAATATACTCAATGTTTTTCTCATTTTCTTCTGGATCAAGTGTACATGTTGAATATACTAATACGCCACCATCCTTAAGCAGTTTGACTGCTGATCTTAAAAACTGTCTCTGATAAATAACGCTATTTAGTATGTCCTTTTCTGTTGTCCCATCAAATAATTTAGGTCTTATGCCAAGAGCCGAACACGGGGGATCAAGTAAAATTTTATCGAATTTCGCTTCTCCAAGTATTTTGTGCATTTTTCTAGAATCTTCCACGAGAAGCCTTATATTTTTTGTAATACCCAATCTTGTAAGTCTTTCTTTCATTTCATTAATCTTTTTCCTAGAATGGTCAACAGCGGTTATTGACGCTTGCTGATTGGTAAGCTGAGCAATGTATGATGATTTTCCACCTGGCGCTGCACACATATCAAGAATTTTCTCATTTGGTTTAGGATCCAATATACGAACTGTTAGAGCACTTGGTACTGTCTGCTGATAAATTAACCCCCTTAAATATAATTCTTGGTCTCTAAATTTAGGAATTTCATATAAGCTTTTAATAACTTTCACAGCGATTCTATTTTTCTTATGTTTAAGCATTTCATCAGCATCTATCGCTGCCTCCCCTATAGCAACTTTTTGGCCATATTTGTCTACGATCTCCACCAAGTCTCCTTTACGAATGTTATTATCCACTTTTTCTACACCAGTAGCATATAAATCCGCCCCTCGCATAACTCCTTCAGCTGCTGTTTTATAAGCAACTACTCTTTTATCACAGCTAGGTAACTTATTTGGACCCCTTGTTGGTATAAGAATCATTTCTTTAATTATTTCGTGTTGCTTTGCGTCGATACCTCTTTCTTTGAGGTATTTAATAACTTCTTGACAATCAATCTTTAGTGTATTTACTCTTATTGTATAATATGAGGGTGGCCTTTTGAGTGCAGATAATATATTAATAGTTTCATGGTAACCAAACCAAAAAATAAGTCTCTTAACTACGGATGAGTTAAATAAGAATTTTTTACTTATCTGATGTATGTATTTGTTTACTGTACGCGGCATTTTTTCTCCTTCTCTTGTAATGTGTTTTGACTTTAAAACAAAATCTAAACCTTTTTAATCTCAAAAGAATTATATTTTTATTTACTAATTAATTTTAAAAACTCATAGGTCTATGAAGATGGAGTTAAATGAAGATATAGAACTAATTGACGGTTACCCCTATATCTACATACGGTCAATTAACGCAATAGTGGGTGCTGACTTTCATCTTGGATATGAAGTAGTATTAGCTGATGAGGAAGGCTATTTCGTGCCACAAGCACAATACAATGAAATAATCTCTGAGTTAGAATATATTCTTAAAAAGTATGATATTGACCTCTTTATCATAAACGGGGATCTTAAGCATAAATTTAGTATGAGGACGCGGCAAGAGACACGTGAAGTTTTATCCTTTATTGATTTTATTAATAGCTATGTAAAAGAAGGAATTGTTGTTCGGGGAAATCATGATAATTTTGTTAGAGGTTTATTTGATAGATATGAAAATATTTCCTTTGTTGAACCATATTATAACCTCGGCAATTATATATTTACTCATGGTCACGTACTTGATTTAGAAATATTGTCTCTTATGGAAAAGAGAATCGTAATAATAGGGCATGAACATCCTGCTTTATTATTATATGATGATGTTGGTGGAAAAATTAAAATACCAACCTTCTTATTTGGTAAAACAAAATTTAATACCGACATTCTTGTACTACCAGCAGTATCGCCTCTAATGTCAGGAGTCGAGATGAACTTAGTAACACAGCAAGAGTTGCTCTCACCTATACTTCGAGAAACTGTTGATATTTCCAATTTAGTTCCCTATGCCGTTGTACGAGGAAAAGAAATTCTTGAGTTTCCAAAACTAGGACTTTGGAGCGATGTTCAAAAACTCATATAATACTCCGTTAGGGTGATATTATGGTAATAAAATATGCAGAGAAGGCATGGGATGATGAGCAAGTACTAGAGCTACTTAGTCCTCTAATGCGTGATTGGTTTAAATCAAAATTTAAATCTCTTACTCCACCGCAAAGATACGCAATACCTCTAATTCATGATGGAAAGAATGTTTTAGTTTTTAGTCCTACTGGAAGTGGTAAAACTCTCTCAGCCTTTCTAGCAATTTTGAATGAATTGTATATACTTGGTATTGAAGGAAAACTTGAAGACAAAGTTTATTGTGTTTACATATCCCCACTTCGCGCACTTTCCAATGATATTAGAAGGAACTTAGAAGAGCCTCTTCGCGAAATGACAGAGCTCGCAAAGAAAAAGGGATATCCCGAACCAAAAATCAGAATAGCTGTCAGAACTGGAGATACGACACAAAGTGAAAGAGCAAAAATGGTTAGAAAGCCTCCTCATATTTTAATAACCACTCCCGAATCTTTAGCAATAGTTTTAAATGCACCAAAATTTAGTCGTACTCTTTCTGATGTTAAATGGGTAATTGTAGACGAGGTTCATGAACTTAGTGATAATAAAAGGGGGGTTCACTTAAGTTTAAGTTTAGAAAGACTTCAGTATTTAGTTGGTGATCGCGAATTTGTACGTATAGGACTTAGCGCAACCCAAGCTCCTATTGAGGAAATTGCAAAATGGTTGGTTGGGTATAGAGATGATGGTCAGTTAAGAGATTGTATTATTGTGAATGTTTATTTCACTAAGAAGTTAGATATTCGAGTTTTATCTCCTGTTGAAAATTTACTTGGGGCATCATTTGAAGATGCTACCGAGCAAATGTATCACTTGATAAAAAAGTTAATCGAAGAGCATAGAACGACACTTGTTTTTACAAATACTAGAAGTGGTACTGAGCGAGTTGCTTTTAAATTACGTGAGCTTTTTGGTTCAAAATATATTGATGCATTAGGTGCTCATCACGGAAGTTTAGGGCGTTACACACGACTTGAGGTAGAAGAAAAACTCAAACGAGGCGAAATGAAGGCTGTCGTGACAAGTACAAGCCTCGAACTTGGGATAGATATTGGTTATATTGACCTTGTAATACAAATTGGTTCACCAAAAAGTGTAGCTAAGGGTCTTCAGAGAATTGGAAGAGCTGGACATGCTCTTAATAAACCATCTAAGGGGAGACTTATTGTATTTGAAAGAGATGATTTGATTGAGTGTGCAGTTTTAACTAAAGCAGCTTATGAGGGACGTATAGATAGAGTACAAATTCCTAAGAATGCTCTTGATGTTCTTGCTCAACATATAGTCGGTATGAGTCTTATGAAAAAATGGCGTGTTGATGAAGCATACAACTTAATAAGAAGGTCTTATTGTTATCATAATCTGCCTTTTGAAGATTTCTTAAATGTTCTTAAATACTTGGCTGGTCATTTTGCAGATTTAGAGGATAGGCAAGTATATCGTAAAATATGGTTCGACATAGAAGATGGTGTATTTGGTAGGAAACGTGGAAGCAGAATGATCTACTACCTTAATTTAGGTACGATTCCTGACGAAGCCGAGTACACAGTAATACTTGAAAAAATAAATAGGCCTCTTGGCAATTTATCAGAGGGATTTGTTGAACGCTTATCGCCCGGGGATGTCTTTGTACTTGGTGGAAAAACATACATATTTAAAAGAACAAGCGGGACGCGAGTAATTGTAACTTCAGCTAAAGGTAGGAGACCAACTGTCCCATCATGGGCTGGTGAAATGTTACCAAGGAGCTTTGATTTGTCAATTGAAATAGGTAAGTTCAGAGAAATGATGGAACGACTAATTAGAAGTGGGACTCCTGAGGAAGAACTAATCAACTGGTTAATGGAAGATTATCGTGTTGATAAAAATTCTGCGAAAAGCATAATTGAGTATTTTAAAGAGCAAATAGCTGTTGCTGATATAGTTCCTACACATAGACGTTTAGTCATTGAAGAATACTATGACATGAGAGGGCGTCAGAACATCATATTTCATGCGGCATTTGGAAGAAGAACAAACGATGCTTTAAGTAAAGCTTATGCGTACCTAATATCGAAGAGAATACGAGGAAACGTTGCTACATCCCTAACAGATAATGGATTTATGCTAACATTGCCTAAGGATAAGTATTTTGATATTAAAGAAATTCCAAATCTCTTAAAATCCGATGAATTACGAGATGTACTTAAAGCAGCAATCTATAATACAGAGTTGTTTAAGCATAGATTTCGTCATGTTGCATCAAGGAGCTTTATGATTTTAAGAAAATATAAGGGGCACTCAATTTCAGTAGGGCGACAACAGCTTCGCTCTCAACAAGTGTTAAATTTTCTGTTAAAGAAGTATCCAAACTTCCCCGTACTCATTGAGACCTTCAGAGAGATATTAGAAGATCATATGGATGTTCAAAATGCTGAGAAGGTACTAAAATGGATTGAAGACGGAACTATAAGTGTTGAATTCCTATATAGTGGAAATGTTCCATCGCCATTTGCACATTCTATAATATTAGTAGGGGCTGAAGATGTTGTTATAATGGAAGACCGTGATGCATTACTTAGGGAGTTACATAGAAAAATTGTTGAAAGAGTAATTTCACGAACCATGGAACAACGACCTATGTATTCCACAAAGTCCGTTGAACGATTGGTATCTTTACGACAGCATACTGCTGATGAAACAAAGGGCAAATCTAAGGAGGACATTATTAAAATTCTAAAAGATGTAGGCCCACTTTATATATTCAGAGAGCGTAAACCATCAATCTTTGAACGTATGAAGGTAGATAAAGACATTATTATAAAATGGGGTCTTGAGTTGCTTAAAGAGAAAAAGATTATGAGCATTAGATTACCAAAAGGGGACTCTATGTGGATTTCTCTTGAGGATTTCCCTATATATTATCCTTCAATGAATAAAGATTTTATTATTGACCCTCTTGCTGAGAAAGTTTTAAACTACTTAAAGAAAAAAGGTACAGCGACAACAAAGGAGCTCATGAGTGAGTTTAAAGTAAAATTCTCAGATTTGAGATTAAGTTTAAAGGTATTAGAACAGAAGTATTTAATATGTAAGGTAGGATTTGTTGAGCGAGAGCAAGAAGAAAGCATGGTATTATGGAGTTTAACATCTAATTATGTTCCTAGGGATCTATACAATATAGCTACTAAATTATCCGAGTCTGATGCCTTAAAGAAATTGATTGTGAGGTACCTGAAAGCACATGGCCCTTCTACGCCTGAAGAAATCTCCTCATTCACAGGTCATCCTGTTGCTTACATAGAAAACTTACTCAATGAGCTTGAACGTGATGGTATAATTTTAAGTGGATATTTCTATCCGCTTAAAAAGCCTCCTCAATACATTTGTTATCATGATAAGGAAGTACTTGACTCTATAGAAAATATATCACATGGAAAACTTACATATCCCGAACAAGTAATTAGAGAATTTGTCTTGCAGAAACAAAGATTAAGAAAAGAACGAAGACTAAATGGTTCACATCATGACATATTACAAATATTAGAAGAACTGGGGCCTGTTGAAACGGAACGCGCATTTTTAGTTCGGTTGCGATATTTTTCCCATAATGATATTCTAAAGCTCCAAGAGCAACGAAAAATAGTTTATGCTAGAGGTTTAGGTAGACGTTTAATGTACATGTTACCAAAACATTTAGCATTAATTAGGAATGTCTATAAGTCGAATTATGAACTCACAAAAAAAGAGAAGGACGTACTCCAGCTAATAAAAGAAAGGTGGCCTATCTCAAGAGCTGAAATTGCTAAATTATTAGGATTAAGTCACAATGAGGTTAGGCGAATCACTGAAGTTCTTGAGAAAGAATATTATATAGTTCGTTGGATTCCTGAGACTCCTAGAAGCACACATCTAAGATATATACCCATAGATATATTTATTGATTCCTCTGAGAGTAAAACATCTGCCACTGATGTCATAGAGGAGTTAGTTTTTAATATAATAAAGTGGCACTCTCCAATTCCAAGAAGTGCAATCAAATGGGTTTTAAAAATACCTATGTATGAGATTGATTATGCGTTAAATAAACTATTACATGAAAAGAAAATAGTAGTATTGGATCTTACTAATGTGTATATGGAAGAAGTATACATGCTTTCTGATGAGTTAAAAAAGCTTGATGAGCTATATAAATCATATCTTGCGGGAGATATAAAGATAAAGCTTAATGAAATTATTATACCAAGCATGTTTGATCCTTATTCTTTAAGAGGAATAAAGCAAGAGATGAGAGAGTCCTATGATGTAGAGTGGGCATCACCAATAATCCTTGATGGTGAATTAGTTGGCTCTATAGAGTGGACTGTACGAAAGGAAACTCTTTACGTACAAAACTTGCA
The DNA here is from genome assembly GCA_040225955.1 of Candidatus Asgardarchaeum abyssi. Taxonomy (GTDB): domain Archaea; phylum Asgardarchaeota; class Asgardarchaeia; order Asgardarchaeales; family Asgardarchaeaceae; genus Asgardarchaeum; species Asgardarchaeum abyssi. Next base: position 21,218 of record JBECUL010000035.1, read on the forward strand.
ATATAACATAAAGTTGAAATCAGAAAAATTACTTGAGAAGGTTATTAATGAGATAATGCGAATTGCGAGATTCTATAGTGTGCACTTTCTGCAGATAGAAAATATTAATTCGACACCTATTTCTAAGGTAGATGAAAGTATTAAGAATATATTTCTTAATAATGGGTTTAAAGACTTCGTTGATTATCTTTTAATTGGTTTGGGTTCCATTGTAACTTTTGAAAGACGTGTAATTCAGAATTGGCTAATTCGCCATTTTCATCTGCATCCAGATACTCGATTTAAGGGAGTTGAAGGTATAGAGAAGCTTGTCAAACACTATTTTAGAGCTTGGCTATCATGTATTTTTAAAACCGTGAATAACGTAACTTCTGACGATATACTTGGTCTAATAAAAAATAAGAAATTGGTGTACTTCCAGAGTAGTTTAATTCATATGGATGATTTACCATTATGGTATCACACATTCCATGACATTAAGACTCTCGACTCAAGAGATATGAAGATTGTTGAAATTGTGAGAAAAAATCAACCAATTACACGTAAAAAACTTCTTGAAAAATTACCAGAAATAACATCTACTGAATTAAATGAAAGACTTAAAAAACTAGTGAACACGTTTCAGTTAGTTAAAGTACTTCAAAATAATTTGCAGGATTATCTTTTATACACTTTTGATAAGTGGATTCCATCAGATATTCAAGAAAGAATATTATCTATTTCGAGAGAGGAAGCAATAAAGAAGTATGTATATAGGTGGGTAGACTCCTTAGGTCTCGTAACAACAGAGCAACTATATTTCTGGTCCTACTGGCCATTCACTACAAATAAACTTAGAGACATATTGCAATTATTAGAGAGTGAAGGAAAACTAATTTCAGGGAAATTCATTAAAGATTCAGAAACTATATTTTACATGACAAAAGATAATTTTGATAGTCTTTGTAAATTCGCTAAGTATATTCACGACGTTGGTTATGAAAAATATTTTGCAGAAGATATAGTTTTTCTCGAATACGGTTATACAAGGCTTGAATACTTCTTCGGAAAGGAAATTACTGAAAATTTTGGTAATCCTCAAGGATGGCTAGTTTTCATCAATGATATGCCTGTTGCTACCGTTGTTTCTAAGCGTAGAAAACCAATATACATAATAGAGGAACTTAGAATACTTAATGAATATAATAAAGAAAAATATCTAAACAAAATAATTAAAGAGATAGAAAGGGATGCTTTATCAAAGGGCTTTACGAAAGTAGTCATAAATAGCATCGAGCCAATAAAAAGATAAATTTCTTATTTCTTCTTGTAACTTTCTAATTAGGCGCAAAAGATAAGTGGCCCGTGGATGATTATTTTCTTGGCGATTAATAATGAGACGGAGA
>JBECUL010000036.1:0-22026 GCA_040225955.1 Candidatus Asgardarchaeum abyssi
TCTCCGTCTCATTATTAATCGCCAAGAAAATAATCATCCACGGGCCACTTATCTTTTGCGCCTAATTAGAAAGTTACAAAATAGTTATAGTTTAATATCACTATATTTTTAAATAAATATGTCTTTGAATAAATCTAAAAAAATAAATTACCAATATGTAGAAAAACATGCTCGTATTACTTACAAAATAAACCAATTAAAGGTGTCACTATGAAGGAAGAGCTCTTAAAGATTGTTGAACAAGGTATTAAATTAGGAGCAACATTTGTTGATTTACGTTTTCAAACAGTAAATAAAACAATTCTTAAAGTTAGTAATAATAAGATTGAGGTAAGCAATGTAGGTACGGAACAGGGAATTGGCATCAGAGTGTTTGTAAATGGCGCAGTAGGATTTGCTACATCTAGTTCTTTAGATGAGGAATCTATATCCTCGGCTCTTAATTCTGCCTATAAAATGGCTAAAGCTAGCAGTGAATCTATAAAAATGCGCGTTAACCTAGCTGACACCAAGATTCAAGAAGATACTGTTAAAGCAAAGTTAGATATTGACCCAAGAAACATATCAGTTGGCGAAAAAATATCTAACATTATGCAAATCAATACCTTATTACTTAAAAGTTCAGAGTACATTAGAAACAGTACTGTTGAATATGCTGATCTTGTAATTAACCAAATTTATGTTTCAAGTGAAGGTACATATATAGATCAAGAGAAGGTTTATGTGTGGACAAAAGTTGTAGCTACTGCTAGACGAAATGATATTTACGCATCAGCAAGATACGAATTTGGATCACCAAAAGGCTATGGCATATGGAATGTTGAAACACCAGAAAAAATTAGTGAAGTTATGAAAAATCGTTTGCTTAAACAACTCGAAGCTAAAACACCAAAGGCTGGATTATTCCCTGCTGTCCTAGCTCCTGAAGTAGTTGGTGTATTTACACATGAGGCATTTGGCCACTTGGCAGAGGCTGATCTAACATTTAGTGGTGCTATCACCTTAAATAGATTAGGGCAGAAAATAGCGTCTCCTCTTGTAAACATATATGATGATGGTACGTTAGAAGGAGGTTTTGGTAGTTTTAAATATGATGACGAGGGTGTGCCTGCACAGAAAACGTTACTTGTTAAAGAAGGGAAAATTATAAGTCTCTTATATGATAGATATCATGCATCCTTAGCCAAAGTAATGCTCGAGAGAATGGGTACCTTAACAAATGAATTTAATACGGAACCCACAGGAAATGCAAGGGCTGAAAGTTATCGTTTTGCTCCAATAATCCGTATGAGAAATACATACATTGCTCCTAGGGATTGGACAAAAGAAGAACTATTTGAGGATATAAAATTTGGTTATTATCTAGTATCGTTTAGAGGGGGGCAGGCGAATCTAGACGGAACATTTCAAGTTGGTATTCAAGAAGGCTACGAAATAATAAATGGTGAAATTGGAGCGCCGGTTAGGAATTTATCAATAAGCGGAAATACATTAGAGACTCTTCTTTCAATAGATGGTATAGCAAATGATCTAGCATTTGAGTCTGGTAGGTGCGGTAAAGGTCAAACTGCATTTGTAGGTAGTGGGGGGCCACATATAAGAGTAAAGAAAATAGTAATAGGGGGCCGTGAATGATGGAACATATAGAAGAGTTATGTAGATATGCAATAAATAGTGCTTTACAATTGGGAGCAGATGAAGTAGAAGTATATGCCCAAGATGAAATTGAAATGTCCTTATCGATCAAAAGAAATGAGATTAGAGAGACTCAATTTTTCTCAGATAGAGGATTAGGTATTCGCGTCGTCGTTGGGAAAAGATTGGGATTTGCGTATACAAATGACTTAAGAAGAGAAAAAATTGAAGAAACTGCAAAAAACGCAATATCCCTAGCTAGAGCAAGAAAACCAGATAACGATTGGGCTGGTTTTCCTGTTTCTAAAAAATATCCAAATGTAGAGGGGCTTTATGATAAGCGTATAGAGTCTATTGATGCGAATGATGTTATAGAAGTAGCAAGGGCCCTTTTGGATTCAGCGCTTGATTATGATCCCCGTATAGTGTTTGCTATGGGCGGAGTTGGTGTTGATAGAGTAAAAAGATTCATTTTCAATACTAATGGAATAAGTGCTATCGATAAGGGTACATTCGCATTTCTCTATAGTGGCCTTATTGCTCGTGAGGGTGAAAATGTTTCACCTTTGTCCATAGAGCTTGATGTTTCTAGAAGCTTTAAATTAAATCCAACAGAAGTAAGTCAAGCTTGCGCTGAAAGGGCTGTTAAATCCTTAAACGCAAAGAAAATAAAATCTGGAAAGTACGATGTTATTTTCACCCAATACGCATTTTCTCAAATTCTAGAGTATACATTGGTTGAAGCAATAAAAGCGGATAATGTTCAAAATAATAGGAGTCCATTGATAGGAAAGATAAATCAAATGATATTAAATGAAAGGCTAACAATTATTGACGATGGAACGTATGCTGGCGGTTTTTCTTCGGGAAAGTTTGATGATGAGGGCGTTCCATCACAAAGAACTGTGATATTCGAAAAAGGGGTCTTAAAAAGTTACTTATATGATAATTATACTGCTAAGAAATTTAATAAAGAAAGCACTGGGAATGGACTAAGAAAAGGTAGCAGCATTGGTGCATCGATAGCTTACACACTTACACCATCTATACATAAAACGAATTTAATAATAGCTCCTGGCAAAGCATCTCCAGATGAGCTGATTAGTGAGATAAAAGAAGGAATTATAGTTTGGAATGTTCAAGGGGCTCATTCTAGTAATCCATCAACTGGTGAGTTTAGTGTGGCTGCTGCTCCAGCATGGAAGATAGAAAATGGCGAAATAGCATACCCTGTTAAAGGTGCATTGGTTTCTGATACAATATTTTCTATGCTATCAAGAGATTTGATTATTGCTAATAACTTAAAAATGGATATTGGGTACATTCTTCCGTGGATACTCGCCAGAAATGTTCCAGTTGCATGTCAATAATGAATCATCAAATCACAAACTATATTACTCTTTAAATTTCCTTTTATTATGATAGAAATGGGTGTAAATCTACGACCTTTAGTTCGAGTTACTAAAAAGATAAAGTTTGAACATTTAACTGGGAAGAGGATAACTATAGATGCTAACAATACACTCTATCAATTTCTTGCACTTATTAGAATGCCAAATGGTAAACCTTTTACTGACCCTGAAGGTAATATTACATCCCATCTTATAGGCCTTTTTTACAGAACAACCAAACTCATTTCAGATTACGGTGTTCTTCCTATTTTTATCTTCGATGGTAAGCCGCCGAGGTTCAAACAAAAGGAGCTTGAGGAAAGAAAACTAATCCGGACTAAGTTGAAGCAAGAATATATAGAGGCAATTAGGAGAGGTGATCTGAGAACTGCGTGGTCAAAGGCCGTAAGAATGGATTCTCTTTCAAGGAGAATGATTGATGATGCAAAAAGATTGTTGACCTTAATGGGGGTTCCTATAATTCAAGCTCCTAGTGAAGGAGAGGCTCAAGCTGCATATATGGTAATGGTAAATGATGCATGGGCCTGCTCAACGCAAGATTATGATGTTTTACTTTTTGGAGCACCACGCATAGTTCGAAACTTAACATTTACTGGAAAACGCTTCTACAGGAGTAAGGGTATAGCTGTACCATTAAAGCCCGAATTGATAATACTTGATGATTTGCTAAATGATTTAAAAATAACTAGAAAGCAGCTTATTGAAATAGCTTTCCTAATAGGAACAGATTATAATGAGGGAATTAAAGGTATTGGGCCTAAGAAAGCATATGAGTTGATTAAAAAATATGGTGATATAGAAGCACTACCTACTAAGTATAAAATGAAATTGGATGAAAATTATGATAAAATTATTTCTTTCTTTGCTAATCCGCCAGTCACAAAAGATTATAAGATTTCATTTAGAAATATTGATGAGGAAGGATTAATTGAATTCCTCTGTGATGAGAAAGGTTTTGATGAAGAGAGAGTAAAAGATACCATTAAAAGGCTCAAAAAAGGGCTTATGAGGGGGATACAGACATCCTTAGCCGATTTTTAGGAGAAAATGTATGTGAAATTTTAATTGGAACATCTGGTTGGTCTTATAAAGATTGGATTGGTATCCTCTACGAAACTGAAGATAACATGCTTGAACAGTATTGGAACGTATTTAAGACCACTGAAATAAATTCAACATTTTATGAATACCCGAGCCCATCTTTTATCCAATATATTGCAAGAAGAAGTCCTAAAGATATGATTTTTTCAGCAAAAGTGCATAAAGATATAACACATAAGAAGATGCTCAAAACTAACCTTGCTGTAGATCGAGAACTAAATAAATATTTGGAGCTAATGAAACCTTTAATTGAATCAAATAAATTAGGTGTGTTGCTTATTCAACTTCCTCCATACCCTCCAAAGAAATTTCCTACTATAGAGGAATTCCTTAATTTACTTCCAACAAATTTAAAGTGGGCCATGGAGTTTAGGCATGAGGATTGGCTCAGTGAGGAGTATTTTAAACTTCTTGAAAAATATAATGTTGGTTATGTAATTGTTGATGAGCCTTTACTTCCTCCTGTTTTGAGGATTACAACCAATTTTGCGTATATTCGCTGGCATGGTCATGGAAAACAACCTTGGTATTACTACTTATATTCGGAAGGTGAACTAAAGAATTGGATTCCAAAACTTCGTGAACTTGAAAAGCAAGCAGATATTATATATGGGTACTTTAATAATCATTTCAATGGATACGCAGTTATTAACGCGCTTCAAATGTTACGTTTACTCGGTATAGCAAACTCTAAGCAATTGGAGAAATTGACTGTAATCGAAGAAAAGCTTAGGAGGCCTACGCTAATTAAAAAGCTTCCAAAGGAGTATCGTAATAAAGCTTTAACACTAGTCGAACGATTTTTGCTTATGCTTACTGAACCAAAACGTTTTGAGCGAGGGAAAAAAATAGATAGTAAAGAAGTTTTAATATTAAGAGCCGATAAAGAAATTATAGAGGGCCGAATCAAAAACTATTTCTTTAAGATAGACTCAAACTTGAAAGAAATACATCACAACTGTGATGATTGGCTGAAACAAGTATCTAAGAAGAGATTTTGTAAACACATGGTCAAGGTATTTCTAAGCCTTCCGCCTGATATTTCCGAAAAAGTACTTAGTGATATAGTTAAAAACTACGAAGAATGGAAATTCAAAGCCTAGAGGATAGTGAACAGTATGCCAAAGAAAGAACGCGAATGGGTGGTGGGAATACTATTCTTACAAATCCCGGAAGTGAAAGAGAAGAGAATAACTAAAAACAGAGTTTTAAAGCTCTTAAAAGGAGTAGAAACGGCAGATATAAAATTTCTAATTGCAATAAAACCAGATATTATTATTTTCATAAAACAAAAAGGAGTTCCTAATAAGGAAGTGAGACGATTGGCAGATGTTGCATTAAAAACGGAATACAGAGGCATTAATAGCTATGTTTTTTCATATATTACTATAAAAAAAGCATATAAGGCAGCTAAAGACATTCACTATAAACTAATAAGTAAAAGAGCTGGTATAAATAAAAAATAATATTGAACATGATAAGTATGTTTTTAATTAACGCTTATATCCTATTTTTCTGAGGAATTCCTTTCTCTCTTTTATCTTATCTTCATCTTCTACTCCTAAGGGTGTAAATCCGTCTACTACTCCTAAAACGCCTCTACCTTGTTCTGTTTTAGCAACTATTACTTGTACAGGATTTGCAGTTGCACAGAATATTCTAAGAATCTCTGGAGTGTTTCGTAGATAAGGCAATACATTGATAGGATAACCATTTTTCAAGAATACAACAAAAAAATGTCCAGCTCCAACCTTCTTAGCCGCTTCAATAGCCCTATCTATTAGTTCCTTATCGTTGCCATCAAATCGAATCAATCTATCTCCCGATGCCTCACAAAAAGCAATGCCAAACTTTATGTGTGGCGACGCATTGACAATAGCCTCATAAACATCTTCCACAGTTTTAATGAAATGTGACATACCTAAGATTATATTACATCCTTCTGGGACCTTTATATCAACTACATCGAATTCTACTTTTGCGCACATTGTACCACCCTCCAGTTGATAATTTAGGTTTTCGATCCTAATATTATCACAATAAATTATCAATAAATTATCTCTAATAATTATTAAGATGAAATTTCAACTGTTAAGATATGCATAACTTTAATAATTATTTTTGAGTTATCAATCTTAAAGGGTAGTCCCGTGGTTGAGTAAGGGCAGAGATTTTCAATGAAGCTTCTTTTCCCCCACGGGGTACACCGATGCGGCGCCGGCTCTCGAGTCACCGGCGCCACAATCTTCTATAAACACAAAATAGATTAAGACCAATATTAATAATATTTTTTAGTTTTTAATAATAAGAGATTTTTTCTCTATTGCGCTAGTATAATAATCCTATGGAGATACATGACTTAGAATTGTCGTGTGGGTTTAATATGACTAAAATTAAGGTTGACCTTTTCACCTGCCCGGTCTGTATGAGTGTTATTGATTATCTAGAAGTGGATTTAGAAGAAACAGAAAAAGTTTTTTTGGAAACGGGAAAGCCAGTCCCTGTAATAGTTACATGTCCAAATGGGCATGCCCTGATAGTATATGTTTATATAAATATTGAAAATAATAAAAAGAGAGCCTTGATTAGACAAGTCAAATCAGCCATCGCTGTGACGAGTTCAAGTAAAGAAAATACTGAAAAAGAAGAAAGCGAATCTAAGAACGCTCTATCTAAAGCAAAAAATTGGTTAGAAGGACTATAAGTAGAGGTGAGATACATGACTATAAATAGTGTTCATATAATAAATAAGGAAGGGATCCCCATAATATCTATATCCTCTGGTAATGAGCCTATTGATCCAGAAGTGATGAGTGCTATCATTACAACTCTTAAAGCTTTAGCAGAAACCTCAAAGGTTTCTGGAGGAGAATTAGACAGTTTCACAATCGGTAATACTCAATTTTATGCGATAGATATTAAAAATAAAGAACTAACAATTGTAATTTCCGTTGAAAAGCCAACAAAAAGTGATTTTTCTAAGATTGATCAAATCAAAAATGTGGTAGTAATCGAAAATGACATGTCAAAAATTAAAGATAAAATAAATGAGATTTTATATAAAGAAAGTTTGCTTGATAAAACTCGAAAATGGGCGGATGAAGTTTGGGGCTAACATTGCTTGAAGGATAAAAATACACATAGATAAATTTATTTTTGCTTAAGCTATCGTTATTCAAGTTCCGCATAGCACAAGGGTGGGTATTTTTGAAATGACTATCTTTGAATTAGTTTTCCTTGGAACTGCTGGTTCTATCCCGACAGAAGATAGAAATCTAAGCGCTATTGCACTGAAAAGGAAAAGGGAAGTGTTTCTTTTTGATGCAGGTGAAGATGTTCAACGACGTTTTATTAAGGCAAAACTCGGGCTTAACAGACCTTTAAGAATTTTTATTACTCACATGCACAGTGACCATATTAATGGTCTACATGGTTTATTGTCAAGATTTGCGATGGAGGACAGGAGTGAGAAAGTTGAAATTTATGGGCCTCCTGGAATACAAAAATACCTTACGTGTATATTAAATGTCGAAGATATATCAGAGAATTCATATACGCTAGAAATATATGAATTCGAAAAAGAGCAATGCCTTGTAGAAACAGATGAGTATTCAATTTTTGCGATAAAGGTAAATCATAATATCCCTTATGCTTTTGGGTATATATTCTTAGAAAAACCTCTCCCAGGGAAGTTTCACCCTGAGAAGGCGGAAGAACTTGGTATACCTAAGGGTCCGTTATGGAAAAAATTGCAGACTGGAGAAACTATAGAAATCAATGGTAAAATTATCCGACCTACTGATGTAATGGACCCTCCTAGACCAGGAGTAAAAATAGTAATAAGTGGTGATACCACCTATTCTGAAAATTTAATTACTCATGCTAAGAATGCTGATTTTCTAATTCATGAGGCAATGTATACACATGACCTTGAATATGAAGCCATACTTAGGGGACATTCAACAGCAAAACAAGCAGCTCTAATTGCAAAGAGAGCTAACGTTAAAATGCTGATATTAACACATATTAGTGCACGTTATAAGGATCCCTCAAAATTAGAAGAAGAAGCAAAAGCTATATTTCCTAATACGATAGTTGCTTATGATTTGCTCAGGATAAAAATAAGATAATCATAAAATTTTTATTCTGGCGGTTTCCACCTTTTTATATATTCATCCAGAAAACCTCTTTGTTTTAAATATTCTCCGTATGTTGCTAGTGCATGCATAGCTCTTACGGCTCTCTCGGGTGTTGGATATGCGGGTATACCTACTTCATCAAATGAATCTCTTAAGTAGCAAGCATACTCTTGAGATCCAATATCACAAGCAACTATAGGTTTATTGTATTTTTTCATAAGATTGATAAATCTATCCGTTATTGTATCATCAAGCATAGGAACATGGTGTAAAGCAATCACTACCAGCCCATCAATATGCGGGTCTCTTAAAAGAACATCCGCTGCGATTTCAAACATTTCTGTACTTGCACTACCAGTTAAATCTACTGGATTAACATTAGTTGCAAATTTTGGTAATACACCCTCCTTCTTTAGCTCTTCAAATTTATTATATGTTTCTTCTGGCAATTTTATTATATTAAGGCCAATCATCTCTGCTGCGTCGGTTGCCATTACTCCTGCTCCTCCTCCGTCTGTTAAAATTGCGATATTCTTTCCTCGAAGTGGTCTCTGGAATATTAATGCTTTTGCCATGTCGAACATATGCTCCATATCTTCAGCTCTGAGAACCCCTGCTTGTTTAAATGCAACATCGTAAATAACATCACTTCCCGCAATGGCAGCTGTATGACTAGCTGCAGCTCTAGCTCCCGCTTCCGTGCGTCCAGACTTTAATATTATAATTGGTTTTACAACACTCACCTTCTTTGCAATCTCAACAAATTCCCTTCCCCTTTTTATCGTCTCACTATAGATTAAGATAACCCTTGTTTTTTCATCTTTTGAGAGATACTCTAACATGTCGATTTCGTCTATATCAGCCTTATTTCCATAACTAACAAAACGTCTGAGACCTATTCCTTCACCTGCCATGTAGTCAAGTACTGCAATACCGAAAGCTCCACTTTGAGTTAAAAATGAAATATATCCTGGCTTAGGTCTAGGCGTACCCACAAGCTCTCTATTATCTTTAGTTCTCTTCTTCTCAGGTAAAAATAATGTATCAACACCAGAATAAGAATCTAATACTCCCAACCCGTTAGGGCCAATAATGCGAATTCCATATTTTTTCGCAATACTTATAACTCTCTTCTCCAACTCTACATTTCCTATTTCACTGAATCCAGCACTTATAATAACTACAGCTTGGGTTCCCTTTTTTCCAATTTGTTCCATCACATCAGGTACAAACCTAGCTGGAATTATTACAACAGCTAGATCTACGCTCTCAGGAATATCTAAGATGCTTCTATATATCTTATATCCTAATAATTCTTCTCCTTTTATATTTACAGGATATACCTTACCTCTAAATACACCATTTTTGATGTTATCGACAAAATTTTTAAATGTCACATACCCAGGAGAGTTAACATCAGTAGACGCACCAATAACAGCTACCGTCTTTGGGTTAAAAAATTTAGATATTTTTTCATCATCGTGTTGCATGAGTATCCCTCATTCTATTTCTTTATGTAAAGTACTTCCATATTTTTAAAAAATATCTATGGATTAGTTTACTAAAATTATTAAAAAGTGAAAATACTTTCACGAGTAATTTTATCTCTTCTCTCTTTTATTTTTTATACCAGAAATCCATTTTCGGTAAGCCTTAGCTAACCTTTCAAGTGCCGATGCAAAGTCAGTAGATAAATAGTAAGTTCCTATACCTCTTTCAAACCGTATCATTCCTAATCTTTTCAAATCCTTTAAAAGCCTATAAAAAGTTGCTTTACTAACTTTATCCCTTAAATTCTGCTGAATTTTAGCAACTTCCTTTCTTGTTAAACCATTCCTCGGATTACTATATAGAATATTTAAAATATACAATGCAACCTTCTTCTTATTCTCTTCTCTATCTTTGGGATATATTAAGTCGATTATTTGCTCTATCTTTAACTTTGTAGAAATATCTCGATGTCGAAAATGGATCTTTGGAAGATCAATACTATTTACTTTAGCCATAATCTCACCAAATATACAACTTAAATATAAAATATTACTAAATTGCTATGTTAGTAAATCTAATGATTTATACACTTACAGAGAAATATTTATTTGAAGCTTCAATATAAGATTATCCACAAATCTTAGGGTTGAAAGAAAATGAGTACTAAAAAATGCCCTTATTGTAATGCTATAATTCCTGCCGATGCTGTATTCTGTCCAAACTGTGGCGCTCAATTAACAGCTCCACAGCCTCAACCTACGTATCAACCACCACCCCAGCCTACATATGCTCCACAACCACCAGCACCAGCTATGCCTCCTGTGTATCCTCAACAACCTATTAAAGAAAAAAGCTCAGCTATTGCTGCTATTTTGTCATTTTTAATACCAGGAGTAGGGCAGATCTATGTTGGAAAGGCAAAGAGAGGCATCTTAATTCTAATACTTGGGATAGTTATTGCTAAATTAATTTGAAAAAGAGTATATTGATGCTTCCAGAAGGTAACTAACCATGAGATATATATTAGTCAGTGCATGTCTCTTAGGTTTAAACACAAGATATAATGGTAAAAACAATTTCAGAGAAGAGATTGTCAAATTAATAGAAAAAGGTATTATTCTTATTCCAGTTTGTCCTGAACAATTAGGAGGTCTTCCAACTCCTAGAGAAAATGCAGAGATTATTGGAGGAGATGGAAGCGACGTATTAAGAGGGACTGCAAGAGTTATAACTAAGAGTGGCCGTGATGTGACAAATGAATTTATAAAAGGGGCCAAGGAAACATTAAAAGTCGCTAGGTTATACAATATAACGCTTGCAATACTTAAGGCAAAAAGTCCTTCTTGTGGAAAGGGAGTTATATATGACGGAACATTTACATCATCTACCAAAAATGGTGATGGCGTTACCGCTGCCTATCTGAAAATGAATAATATTAATGTATTAACCGAGAATGAGTTATCTGAGATACAAAAACTTTACAGCAAATCGAATAAAAATAAAAGTTAGACCACGTCTATGTTGAATTAAAAATAAAGAGTGATGCGAGTCACTCTTCTTCTTCCCAGTCCTCTTCCTCTTCCCATTCTTCTTCCTCTTCTTCCCAGTCCTCCTCTTCTTCCCACTCTTCTTCTTCCCAGTCCTCTTCCTCTTCAAACGGTCGCATTGCACATCACCTCTTTCAGCAGATAATAACATTAACTACAATATAACTTATTTGGTAATACACTTAGAGGTTTATTATTTCTTTTTTTTAAGAAAATATCCTTTTAAAATTGTTATTTAGAAGAAATATTAAAGAATTACACTTATTTAAGAAAATAATAATTTTTTATGCCTTTGTTTAAAAAAAAGATAGATAATGTTTAATATTAAGATGGGTCTAAGAAATATTGCACCGAATATTATAAGATGGGTAAATGATTACTGGTGAAATCATGCAAGCACGTCATGTAATAAACTTTGTCATTGTTGCAAAAAGTAAGGAAGCTATTAAGAGGCTATCTATAAAAAATTATCTTACAAACCCAATAGTTTTCTATGACAGCAGTAATATTATACTCAGTGGATACTCCTTGAAATCATTGGAGGAAATAAGCTTATTAAAAAATTTAATGTCATTTAATGGTTTTGTTTTCATTCAAAAAAGAAAATCAATTCCGAGCCCAAATGTATCTAGCTCTAAAAGACAAAAAAAATTATGCAAATTTCATCTAGTTCATATTTCGGAAATACCAAATGAAAAAACCAAGAAAAAAGTAACGAAACTGTTAAAAAAATCTTTATTTTTTAAAATTGCTCGAAATACTTATCTTATTCCTGCATGGAGTACAAAAGTTTATGAGAAATTCGAAATGATAAGCCCTCCTCTTTTTATTCTTCATAAATTAAGGAGATTGGGTCTTGACATTCTCATAATTCCTTCATTAGTTCCTATAAATGGTGATATGTATCTAAGATTATTGGAGAAAATTTCAAATTCTTTTATAAAAGAATTTGAAACAGAGCTTAAGAAAGCTAAAAAATTAAGAACGTATTTTAAAGAAAATAGAGAGCCACATATTACTATGCGGAAGTTAAAAATTTTATTTAGAAACTTAAAAATACTTAAAGAAAAAGCGATCATACTTAAGAAAATTACAAGTAAAAATTATAAAAAATTTTATAACAAAGTTTATGTTTATTTGATAAGACTAAAGAAAGACATAGAAATTTACATTTAATCATGTTGTGCTTTTTAAAAGTTATATTTAAAAGTTTGAGGGAGAAAAGTTGCAACTAAGCTGTTAAAAATGAGAATTATTCACAAAATACCAAAACTTATAAATCACTTAGATAAAATATGATTTAAGTGAATACTAATATCGATTAAAATCCTTGAAGCTATAAAAGATATCATGTCAATAATTTTTTTATTCTAAAATTATGTGAGGGATTTTCATTGCTTCATGGAATTATTATAACGAGATTTGATCTAAAAATAGGACCACTAGCAGAATACGTTTATCCTAAAGATTTTATGGGGGAGGGAGAACTATTTGACTTATCGTTTAGAATTTGGACTGGAGCTGGTTTCTTAAATTTATCCGAAGCAAAGGGTTTCACTTACCAAACTTATAATCCTCACAAAAAGTTTGGAATTACTATTTTTGATACTACAGATACTTTAGGTACGTACGCGATTACATGTCTTTTCTCCGAAGATGATTCCGCGTTAATAGTTCCAAATATTCGAAAGTTTCAGGATGTCATCTCGAAAGCAAATGAAAAAATAAAAGATGGCAAGATGCCAGAATCAGTGTTAGAAGAATTATATACTCAACTCGTTAAATTATATAATGAAATAAAAGAAAGATCATTTGCTCCAAGAGAAGTAAAAATGCTACCTCAAGAAAAAAGGCAAAAGTTAGTTAATGGACTATCTGTGGTATTTTCAAATATAAGAAAACTTAAAGAATTAGCAGCAAATTTAAATGATGAGGCCCTAAAGAAGGAACTATTAGCATCTATTGAAGTAATATCATCAGCACTAATGACCATAGCATCCTCAGTTTTAGAATCTGATGAAATAAGTCAACTTCTTTCTAAGCTTCTTTAAGAATAAATATAGTTAGGATTTCTCCTCACTTTTCTTTAACAATCTTTTTGAAATAGCCTCTTTTAGTTCGCTCATATATGTTAGTGAGGGTTTCTCCTTCTTTTTAATCATTTTCTCTTCAATTAGATACTTTAATAACAGATCCAACCTATTTGTTTTCGGCATAAATTTTTCTGGTTCAAAAATTAAAGTCTTTAATCTCTGAATATCAATAGTACCATCTACGGCTATTTCTTCTAATAATGCCATATTTAGGTTTAATTTTTCCTTAGAGAGTGAAGATAAGGTATCCTTACTTAATGTGCTATCGAAGGGATATAATGAAAAAGCAATTAAGGATACAACCTTTTCATAACTTCCTCTAAATCTACCAGATAAGGTTTCTAATATTTTTATGATTTTTGATATTTCATCTAAGTTTGATAATCGTGGAATTATTAGCTCACTCGTTGAAGTTTTTATTACTTGTGAGATTTCTTTTATTAGGGAAGCTTCATTAATACCTGAGACTAGAAGCATAACAAAATCCATTAAACTTTGGTCAAATAATTCTGTTAGTGGATATCTATGAACTTGTAATCCATTTAATCTAAAGAGAGGAATTATAGCAGCTCGTTTAACAAAGAATGAGAGAAAACTTTCGTACATTGATTGAAGCGGCTCTGATTCTAATGATTTAATAGTATCCAATGCATTTTTGTCTACAGATATGTTTAAAATTAACATATCAGAATCAGTTTTAACAATATTGTAAGAAACATCATTAAATGTCGTTTTTCCAACACTAACTTGTAGAATAATATCATATGCTCCTATTCCGAGAATGAAAGTGTCATTCAACCTAATAATGAATGCCATCAAATTATCTTCAAGCTTTCTTAGTAAGTCACTATAAACTTCATGGGATTTAATTATCATCCTAAGACCTCCGAAATAAAAATATACACATGTGTTTAATAATTATTAAACAGAATAAATAAAATATTTATTCTTTTTTTTTGATAGATAAATCCAATAGCCACCACTTTTTTCCAATACATCACAATTCCCAAAAACTTCTTTCATCTTTTCCATGAGCCGACGGCCACCTTTTTTATGTCTAGCAACTATTTGTAAGATTCCTCCTTTATTTAGATGAGTGTATGTCTCACTAATTAGTCTGTAGCAAACTTTCATTCCGGCAGATATAGGAGGATTTGAAATCACAACATCAAACATTTCATTTATTCTTTCATATAAGTTACTTTTTATCACTTTACAATTTGGCAACATATACTTTCGGACATTCATTTTCGCAATCTTAACAGCACGTTCATTAATATCACTCATATATACAATGCTAGAAGGAGAAAGAATTGCATATATAATCCCTATAACTCCAATTCCGGTACCTAAATCGAGAACTTTTGCATTATCTATTACTTTCATGTTTTCAATAAGAACTTTAGTTCCATAATCTAATTTTTTATAAGAAAAAATACCTGGCGAAGAGTAAAGCCTAAGTGTTAAACCTCTAACACGAACTATAATCTCAAATATTTTGAAGTGTCCACCTGGTTTTTCAGAAAAGTAATGGGGATTGCTCCGCATTGTTTATAATTTCTCCGAATAGAGAGTTTTTAATTTAAATAAAGCATCCTCAATTATCTTTTTATGATCGAATGCAAGCTTTTCTGGTGGTGTCTTAAAGAATTTTGCAATTTTTGCATCCGTGGAAGCTTTTAAGGTGCCACCTATTATTTTTGCAAGAAAAGTAATTGATATTACATGTCCTCTTGGATCTCTTTTAGGATCGGAGTAAACTCCAACTAAATCGATTACTTGAACATCTAACCCAGTTTCCTCCTTCATCTCTCTAATTGCTGCTTGTTCAGCAGTTTCTCCGTATTCAATAAAGCCACCTGGTAGTGCCCAATAATTCTTAAATGGTTCATTTTTTCTTGATATTAGAACAAACTCTAAGTTATCATTAATCGCAAAAATATCTACAGCAATGCGAGGATACTTCTTGGTCATTTCTAGGCACCAATTGTCTTTATTCTCATTTAACCATGGCTAGTAATTTGTCAACTCTGTCAATAACTTCTGGATTTATAAGGCTAATAGCTGGGAGTTCTATTTCAAGGTAATAATATTCGCCGCCGCCCTCCTCCTTACCACAATATCGTAATAGGATATGTCCTGCCTTTATATCTTCTTTAAAAACCTTTTTGATTGTTCTAAAGAGCCTTCTAAATTTTGGATCTGCTGTTTCTAAGTCAAGTCCTCTATCACAAGGCAAGTGAGCTTTAACGATTTTTATAGTCTCTCCAATAAGCATTTCTGCTTTTTCTATTGCGCCAAGCTTCTTTTTCTTTATTAAGGCCTGTATTAGTTCTTCTACAGGTATCGTAATGAGATGATCTTTCTTCCTGTTAAAGATTATATAAAAATTCGCTACTAATCGCCCAAGTTCCCATGCAACTTCCAAAAATATTTCTGCATCCTTTGGAAGGACCTTATCAAATACCTCTTTGACCTCATAGCGTTTTCCATCTTCAACATATACCTCTCCGACACGTCTTCCTTGTCGTGATACGAAAAACGTTGTTTGTGAATCTCTCAATCCATAAAGTAGATTGAGACCCCACATTTTTAAGTCCTTAAATGAAACCTTCATAGATTTCGGAATCTCTCCCTTTTTGTACACTTTAAAAGTACCATCATTAAGAACTTCAACAGAAGCCATAGTTATCACCCAATATTCATATACTTTGAGATTAGAATTTAAAATAAAGTTTCAAATTAATGAATGTACAAAAAGTATAAAAATGTGTTTACTGTTTAGATTTGTGGGGTGCCAAATGTACTATTATAACGTTGAACCTACTTATGATTTTTCATATTTGAAGAAAAGTATATCCATTGGAGCTTTGTATGCTCTTTTGATAGCTTTATTAGACACATTAAGATATGAACTTTTTCACCAGAGATTCATAATTCCGCTTCAAACAGATTTAACACCTGCTAATTATTTCTTCCTACTTATAGTATCTGTAGTGTTGGGAGGGTCTCTTGCAAAGGCTCTTGATTCAAAGGAGGCTGTATACACCTCCTTTTTCACAGCAATACTTTTCTATTTCTTTAATATAATCATTCTTGTTTTTCACTTTACTTATTTAGATTATAGGGTTGTCTACGATTTTATCCCTATTCTGAAGCAAGGATATCCAAACTATAATCCATCGGTTGATTATGTTCCAGTTTTGGGTATTATTTTATTCACACTACTAGGTAATATAATAATCTACATAATTTTGGTATTCCCTATGATTTTTGGATTTATGGTTGCGAGCTACTTCTTTATAAGGCTAATAATGAAACAATATTAGATTTTAGAGAGTGTGCACATGGTGATTTTATGTCTATACGTATTATGGTGGCTTTAGAAAATACTATTTTCACAGCTGGAGATATTCTTAAGGGTGAAGTAATAATAGCATCTTCTAATATCATAACAGAGATTTTGGAGATTATAATCAATCTTAAAGTACTCGAAAATGTAGTATTAGAGGGGAAAAGAGAATCGTATGTATTCTACAACACTAACTATAAGATATATGATCGAAAGCAGTTAATTCAAACTAGTATCGACAAAGGTCTAACTATTCCTTTTCAAATAATTCTTCCGTATGATGCGCCAGGAACATATAATGGGCACTATGCAAAATGCCTATGGACTTTAAGAGTAAAGGTTATACTTAAAGGAAATAAGGAAATAATAAAAGAAATACCCTTTATTGTTCTTCCACATCCACAATATATTGAAAGCTAGGTTGAATAGCTATAAATAAGAATCAAGCTTTTTCTGCTTATTTCCGAATTTTACCTCAATCTCTTTGATAGTCTCCCATGTTCTTCTAACTATTGGAGGCCATGTTCTCTTTCTTACATAAAGATCAATAAGGAATTGTTTTGTTTTAGGGTCGCTTGGATAGCCGCTTCCGAAATCTCCGAATTTCTGTTTCATCTTTTGTATAATACTATCTCTTTTTACTTTAGCTATTATAGAAGCAGCAGAGACTATGGGATACTTTTTATCTGCATCATGCTCTGCAATTATTTCACACTTGTCATTTTTAATTAAGGGTTTTATGTTTCTTGTAAATCGTTTAACATTGATATCTGGGCAATCTATGTATACTTTATCAGGATTTAGGAAATTTATTATTTCGGCCATTTTTTCAAGTTCTAATTGATTTAATGTTTTATGCTTAATTATGCGAGAATCTATTTCTTCAGGAGAAATAATAAGGATTTTGTAATCATCAATAATTTTAATTATCATAGAGAAGAGTTCTTCTCTTTTTTTAGGTGTTAGCATTTTTGAGTCTTTTACTCCGAGGGAATCAAGCCTGTTGATGTCATTCTCACTTAATATAAGAATTCCCACAATAACCATAGGTCCTATTACTGGGCCTCTTCCTGCCTCATCAATTCCCACAATTTTCATAGTATCATCCATCTTCATAAGTAACTCTTAAATACTAAAAATAAAACCATAATTAATAGAAGGAATTTTGAAAGATATTTTTTAGTCACTTAAAAATTTTGAGGTAAATAATTAGCAACAATAAAGGCGATTCTAATGAGTGAAAAACTTCTCGTTTATAAGGTTGTCATGGCTGGTGACGCAGCCGTTGGAAAAACGAGTTTGATAAAAAGGCATGTTGACCATACTTTTACTAAGGAATACTTAACTACTGTGGGTATCCAAGTTAGCGTAAAAGAATATAGAGTTGAAGATTTCCTTGTTAAAGCTATGATTTGGGATATTGCGGGTCAACAAACCTTTGATAAGGTTCACTCACTTTATTTTAAAGATTCCGA
This sequence comes from Candidatus Asgardarchaeum abyssi, assembly GCA_040225955.1. GTDB lineage: Archaea > Asgardarchaeota > Asgardarchaeia > Asgardarchaeales > Asgardarchaeaceae > Asgardarchaeum > Asgardarchaeum abyssi. The sequence continues at coordinate 18,246 of JBECUL010000036.1, forward strand.
TGCTGGTATATTTGTTTACGATATCACGCGAAGAGATACTTTTAGGAATATAAAATTATGGTATAAGAAACTTCAAACTAACTCTCCTGGCGCTTTAGCAATATTATGTGCCAATAAAAAGGATCTTGAGTGGAAAAGAGAAGTTGGATTTGATGAAGGACAAAGATTAGCTAAACAAATTAAAGCAAAGTTTTTCATAGAAACATCAGCATTAACCGGCGAAGGTGTTGATGATCTTTTTGAAATGCTTCTAGAAGTACTATTATTAGAAAAAGAAAGAGCGGTGGAACTTTAACCTAAAAGGGCTTTAAATTTAGAATTTTTGAAATATTCAGCTCAAAAAGTACGACTGGATTCTCTAGATTAAAATTCACTAGTACCTCTGGATTTACTTCACCAACTATGCCCACCTCACTATTATCGCAGATTATTTTTGCAGATCGTCCGCTTATGAAATATGGATAGTTATATCGCTTTAATGTATATTTCTTGCCGATTTGTATCATCAACTGATGAAGAGGCGCATGTATATCTTCAAAGCTAATTTCGTAATCGGTCACAGCTGCGGATAGATTCCTATATTGAATTGTTTTTGTTTCAGCTTTTTCATCCACAATTACAACATCACCTATTTCAAAAATTTTCTGTGGATATGGAGCATGTATATTATTACTTAAGAATTTTAAAATTCCTGGAAATAAAGAATCTCTAAGTACCGTATAAAGACTTGTTACTGGGTTAGCGACTTCAACAACATTCTTTTCCTCTCTTAGTACTTTTCGGAATAGTATGTCTTTATTTGTAAAAATGTAGTTTCTTATCTCTTGGAAGCCATTACCTATCATAATGTCTCTTATTAATTCCGTTACTCTCTCAGTCTCATGTATCTTACCAATTGTGAATAAATTAGGAAGCTCAGGTGTTAAGTTATTATATCCAAATGCGATAGCAACATCTTCGGCGATGTCAACTGGATGCAAGAAGTCAGCCCTCCAAGGAGGAATAATAACTTTAATTTTATCAGCGTCTATTGGCTTTGCATCCAATCTAGCTCTCCTTAAGTAATTAATTACTTCGTCTCTTGTTAAGACTTTGCCAACAACTTTACTTATATATGTCACTGAAGCATCAATTTCATTGTTATCAAATTTAGGAGATAAGAAACTATATGACGGATATTTAACTTCAATCAACTCTATTTTACCTCTTCTTTCAGCTAAGTTAGCTACAATTGTATTTAAGGCATAATTTATAACATCTTCGGAAAGACCTGTTACATCTATGAAAAGGTTTTTAGTATCCTCTGTAACACGAGTATCCTCGCTATTAATAATCGGCGGCATTGAAAGTACTGTCCCCTCAGAGTCAATAAGTAGTGGATACTCAGGGGCTCCCTGTAATAAGTGTGCAAATTCTATACCCTTAGGATGTTTTTCAAGTATCTCTCTCCCATTCATTTCTTCTTTAGTATCCAATGGCACGAATCGTATTTTTTCAGGAGGTAGAGCAAGATAAGTTATTGGAGGTTTAATTTTATCCAAATCATATATTCCAATAGATGCTTTTTTCCTATTTCTACACCATGTCATATGGAGCTTTTCTTGAAGTTGTAACGATTGAATTAAAGCGTCCTCGGATAAATTCACACCTCTCACTATAGCTGCAACTATATAAGGACGCACTTTTAAAACACTACTATCCACTTTTAGATGAGTTGTTGCTGGTAAAATTGGATATTCAGGAATTCCAGTTTCAATTTCAAGAAATCCCTTAATTGCTCTTGCCCACCCCTCAGTAGAGAGCAGATCTATCCTATCAGCAGTGATCTCTATAGTAATTTCTTTACCCTCAACCTCCTCAACCTCTCCTTTTAATAATAAAATTATCTCTTCCAGCTCATCTAGTGGTATTTCTTTACCAATAAGTTTTATTAAATCCCCATAATTTATTGTGATAGTTGGCATTATATCACCACCTTAGACTCTTTTCCCTTAACCACTGAAGGTCTTGAGAATGAAGATACCTTATATCATCAATACCAAGTTTTAGCATTGCTAATCTATCTATACCTATTCCCCAAGCCAACACTTGAATTCTAGGATAATCGATACCGAGAGGTAATAGAACTTCAGGTCTAAATAGACCAGCTCCGAGGGCCTCAAACCAACCAAGTTTAGGATGATATAGAAAAGCTTCCACGCTCGGCTCTGTAAACGGAAAGTATGATGGCTTAAATTTGATTTTTTCAAATCCAAGTTCAATAGCAAATTGCTTAAGATACCCGAGTAAGTGTTTTAAATTCAAGCCTTCTCCTACAACTATACCTTCGCACTGCATAAATTCAATGCTATGGGTTCTATCAATTACATCTGGTCTGAATACTTTATCTATTGAAAACATCTTGTATGGTATAGGTACTCCTCTCGCTAAGGTTCTTGCTGAAACAGAAGTTGTCTGACTTCTAAGAATCAATCGTCTAGCTATTTGGAAATTCCACTTATAATTCCATCCAGTAGATCCAGTTATCCATCCCTTTTCATGAGTTTCCTTAACTCTTTCAACAAGTGGTGTAAGTGAAACATTTGCTGTCTGTGGTTTTTTAACTATAAAGCTATCATGTATCTCTCTAGCTACATGATCTTGTGGTTGAAATAATACATCAAAATTCCAAAACTCGGCTTCCACGAGAGGCCCCTTAGCCTCTACGAATCCCATAGAAATTAATATTTTCCTTATTTCTTCAAGAAACACTGTATATGGATGTTTTTTACCAGGATACACCATAGGTGGCATGGCTTCAATATTATATGGTTTAAACTCAACAGATTTCCATTTTCCTGTTATAATAAGCTCATGATTTAACCTTGCTATTGTTTCTCTGACTACTTCTATTTTTTTGGTTAAATCCAATCCTTTCTCTGTTAGAGAGAGAATCCACTCTTTTTCTTCCCGAATATTAACTAATTTTCGTTCAACAGCTTCATCTATAGCGTCTCTTAGTTCAGTTGATATTTCATTTTCACTGACTTCCTTATTCTCTTTAATGAACAACAGAAGTTCTTCTAATTTGGTTCTCTCAGGAATGCTCTTTATTAATGGAGATACATATGTTATATTATCTATTTTCTCAAGCGATATCCACTTCTTACGTCTTGCCCAGTTCAGAGCTATATTAAGCTCCTGCTTTGTTAATGACGTAATTATTCTTGGTAATTCTTTAGTGGAAACACGTTTAATTTTCAGTAATTCTTGAAGAAGACGGGCCTCAGGTAGTCTCAGTGTGACATATCTAGAACCCTCATCAGTTACTCTAAAGTATTTATGGATAACTTCTTCTACTTCAATTAGTTTCTTTACTCTTAATGACTCAATGGTTGCTAAAACTTGATCAACGCGTATTCCTGCTTCTTCAGCTATAGCTTCTGCATCGGCTTTTCTATTAAGTTTTGATAATGCAACTAAAACTTTCTTTTCAATTGTACTTAACACTGGCATCAACCAGTAGATACCCCCATAAGTTGTTCTCTAAAATTGAGGGAAATACTATATTTAGTGAATAACGAAAATGAGTATAAAACGTAACCAAAAATAAATACACAATGTGTGAAGATTATTGAAATTGGTAGGGCATCACCAAATCCCAACCTGATTATATATCTCTTAAGAATTGATTGTATGTAATTAATAAATCTTTCTTTTATTACGAGCACTTGTAAAAAATATGCCTCAAAAAATCAAATTTCAGCCCCTTTTGAAAAATAAAGCTCCGTATCCACTTATC
>JBECUL010000037.1:0-21637 GCA_040225955.1 Candidatus Asgardarchaeum abyssi
TCGTAAGCTGAAGCGGTTCAATAATATGGCGGAATTGGGTAAGAGGGTGCTGTTGGAGGTGACATAAAAAATAAAAGGGAGTAACGAGAACGGGTTATAGAGCGACGAAGTTTTTCATAGAAAAATAAAAATAGAAAACAGGGGCTTTTGGAATCCAAACCCCTGTATCATCCAACACTCCCTTGTCTCCCCCTAAAAGGGAATAACAACCCCTCTGTATTTTCCGACTCCAACAGTCATATATATTTTTTCTTCTCTTCTGTTTTTAAACTTTTCTTATATAACCTTTTTTCCAATAAAAGAGCAAAATAAGACCTTATTTTTTAAAAATAGTCGTAATTCTTTTCGTTTTTCAATAAAAAAGAAGAATTTTTACCAAATAAGACCATATAAGAGTTATTTTTCTCATTTTACCTTGTGATTTTTTATAATTTTCTGAAAAATAAATAACAATTTATACATTTTGAATCGTAAAAATTTTATTATGTTATTATCATTAAAAGATATTGTTTTTTATAAAAAATAATAAAATTAATAGTGTGAGAGTATGACTGTCGAGCTTGAAAAGCTTTTCAATAAGTACATAAATTACATTGCTGATGAGTATGGTCTTAAAGTACCTGATCTATTGCCACATATTACCCTTAAAAGGATTGATCGTTACTGCGAAGTAGGGGAACTAAAATGGTCTTGGGGTGTTTGTTATAAAAACAAAGAAGAAATCATAGTTGATGAAAATCTTGATAATAAAATAATAAAGCTTGTCCTAGCTCGTGAAGCCTTTAATTTGTGTATTCCATCGTCGATATCACATATAGAAATAGCTAAGGATTTAGGATGGGCATTTGCATTAAATATAACGAAGGATAAAAAACTTCAAAAGGAATGGATTAAAATATGGAACAAAATCGTTGGTAGCATTAAGGTGAATCATTTACTTTATTGGCCATCTAACTTCTTTTATGCTGCCTATGTTATAAAAAAAGATCAATTTCTTAAGAAATTAATTTTTTACTTTAAGTGGCTCGAGAAAGAAAATATAAAGGTGAGCGAAGAAAATTACGTAAAACTAATAAAGGAAATGCTTGGCGAGCTAGGATTCAAGTTCAGTGATACGGATATTAAAATAATAGATCTATTGATTAAGAACCCGAATGTTACCAATAAGGAAATTGCAGAAAAGATTAACATATCGTACCAGACTGTACATAAAAGAGTTAAGAAACTTAAAGAGATTGGTGTATTACATTGTGATTGGTATATTAATTATCAGAAGATTGGTGTAAATATTTTAAACTATCACATCGATCTATTAAACAAAGATGATAGTATAAAAGAAACTTTAAAGAGAAATCCTTTTTTGTATGCACTTACAGAATATTATGATACTTTGAAAAGTTATGATGCCACTTTTCTTGTTCCACTTCATCCTCATAACTTTCATCTGATGAATTTGCTTGAGAAACCATTGGAAGAACATTGTCACAATTTGATAGTTTTTAGACCCTTTTGTGCTCGTTATGGCTGGAATTTCCGTCTTTATGATTCAAAGTCTCATAGATGGAATTTCAATCCTGATGTATGGCTGTTAACTGTAAATAGAATGAAAGATTATGCAGATTTGATATATCCTTGTCCAGGCAAGCTTCCTGATATGAAGAGAATAGTTAATATAGATAAGAGAGATATAGAGATACTATATCATGTTAGCGTAAAAGGTATTTCATCAATCCGTGCTCTAAGGAGCATATTAAAAATAAATACAAATGAACTTATAGCCAGAATTAATAGATTAAAAAAGAATGGAGTTCTCTTTAAGCAAGTAAGTCTTCGTTTCACAGGCTTAACAGACAATCTCTCTATCTTTCTAAAGATGAAAAAAGAGAACGCTCCTCTATATTTTATTGCAATATCACAGATACCTTATCGTTATTCATTAGCGCAATATGAAAATAATTTGTTTGTCATCAAGGGCATTTTATTTCTACCTAAGGGAACTGCAATAAAAATGATGCAATACCTCTATACATTTTTCTCTAAATATACTGAGTTTATAGATATACACTTTGGTGGTTTGTCCCTAAGCACTCTTAGTCCTTTTAATCCATCTTGGTGGGATGAAAAAAGAAATTGCTGGAAAGCCTATGATGAGATTATGGAGACATACTAGGTGGGAGTTTCTCTATGTCTAAATGAAATAACTAATAGCGCTTGATATCCTTATTCAATAAATCACTATGTTTTATAAGGCTCTCCATGATTGTTGCCATCGTTGAGAGTGAAATATTTTTTGTGTTTCTAAACAAATTTTCATTATGTATTAATATCTCGAAAAACAACTTCCTAATACGCCTGCCAGAGAGTCCTTCAGTCATTTTAATAAATCTCTGTAAATACTTCTCATAATCCTTATCATTTTTCTCCATTAATCTGTTATTAAAAATGCTCTCTAAGGCACTTAAAGTGTCTTCTATAATCAACTTTCTCATTTTTTCATTCGGTAGGTCTATCCTTATCAACAAGTCAACTCTATCAACAAAAGCCTCATCAAGGGCTTTGGGATAATTTGAGGTTGTTATAAGATAAAGATTATCATTTCTTGACAATAAATCTAACTGGTTCAACGTTTCATTAATTCCTCTGAAAACATCAATTGGATTTACATCAGAAATCGCTACACCTCTACTTACGAGAAGAGACTCTACTTCATCAACAAGTACAATAACTTGCTTATTATCATCTGCAATACTATTGAGATACGTAAATGCTAAATTAATAAATTTAGGTGTTTCTCCAAGATACTTAGAAAGCACACTAGGAGCACTAATCTCAAAAAATAATACCTCTCCACTATAATTTAATTCATTGTAGAGTGTTTGTGCAAAAACATTAGCTAAACCTCTTGCTAATGATGTTTTTCCAGTTCCTGGTGGGCCATATAAAAGAAGTAACCTATGAAGAGCGAGCGATAAGTCTTCGATACCTTTGTTTTTCGTTCGAAAAAGCAATTTTAAGTAATTTAAAAGTCGAGTTTTAATTTCGGGTGGAACAAAAATTTTATCCCAAAAACTATTCCAGTCATTCCTAGGCAGTTTAATTGCAATTGAAAAATAGGCTAAATATTCTGGTGGTATATCAATAGTATAATCTATAGGAAAATCGCTTTCCCTGCGACTCATAGTTTGCACCATTGATTTATATAATTTTTGTAAGACATTAAAAAAGTAATTAATAAATTTTCCTTCCAAAATGTAACTTTATAATTAGGTGCAAAATTAACCTTTTTTGCAAATCTTGGTACTAATCAGATTCACACGATAGTTTGAAAACAAGATATCCCTTAGAGTATCGATAATCTCCATTAACATCATTTTAGAATAAATAAAAAACTATACCAACCTAATTGCAATATATAACTTACTATTTCCTCCAGCAAACTTTCAAGTACGCGAGTATTAACAAATTGGGTTCGTAATTTTTATCATTTAAACTTTGGTATGATATGTTCCTCCACTATTCTCATCATTTCTATTTCATATTTGTATGGAAACATAAGTATCACAAGCTCGATGCCGAGTTTGCAATATTCTTTTAGTTTCTTAATTATATCATCTGGAATGCCTATTAAGAGGTTCTTCTTTTGTTCAAGAAAATCATTAGGAGAAATCCCTTTCCTCTTTGCAAGTTCTTTAATTTTACTCCATAAGGATTTTTCATTTTCAGCTATTACTGTGATTAACCCGATGGACTTTCTAATATCATTAAAATTTCTGTTTATTTCCTTACAGTATTCTTTTAAAATCTCAAGTCTCTCCTTATACTTCTCAGGCGATAATGTCCAAGCAAAATTTAACCCATCTGCTAACTCTGCTGTAACTCTAAGAAGCCTATTACTAGTCCCACCTACCCATATTGGTGGATGTGGCTTTTGTACAGGCTTTGGAACATTAATAGCCTCTTTTATTCTATAATATTTTCCTTCAAAAGTTGGTGCATCTTCGGTCCACATCTTTTTCAGTATTATAATTGCTTCTCGCAACTGTTTTATTCTAATAGATGTTCTAGGAAAGGGTATTCCATATGCCTCATATTCAATCTCTTTCCAGCCAGCACCAATTCCAAACTCAACCCTCCCATTACTAATGACATCAACGCATGATACAATTTTAGCAAGGACCGACGGATATCTATATGACTGGCAAGTAACCAAAGTGCCAAGTCTTATCCTTTCTGTTTGCGTAGCGATTGCAGTTAAAATTGTCCATGTTTCGAAACAATTTTTATCTATTGAGTTCTTATCCAAGAAAAAATGGTCTGAAAACCATATTGAGTGAAAACTTGATTTATCCGCAGTTAAAGCAATCCTTTTTATTTCATCATAAGTAAATCCAAACTGAGGCTCTATCTGAATCCCAAACTTTAATTGGCACATGAAAATCCCTCAAAAAAGTATAATTTAAATATATTCTGGTAATGATTAAAAGATAACTAATGGATAGATCGATACATAGGTGTTATTCATTATGACATTATTACCATATATCTCTTTTCACACTCTTTTCATAATGCTTTTTGTGTGTATTATAATAGTGGCACTAACAATCTACTCTCTCTACGTTTTCCCATGGATTACTGGCTATCTGAAACTTGAAGTACAAAATTTCAATATTAAAGAAAATTCAAGAATTCTAATAATATCAGATTTACATATTAAATATAAAAAACAAAGGCAACCGAACCTTGATAAACTTCTCAAGATAATAAGAGAAAAAGAGATAGACACGTTAATTATCGCAGGCGACTTCTTAGATAATCACTTAAAAATATCTCTTAATCAGCTGAAAAATATAGTAATTGAAGGATTGTCAAAGATTGGGGTTGACAAATTTGCAAACTTAAGGGTTTTCTATGTAATGAGTCTATCTTCTCACGACCCAATAATTAATGACACACTCATTGAATTTGAACATGATGACTCCCTAAAAGTGACTATAGTACGAGGGGCTCTTAAAATAACTATTGGTAACTGTAACTTTTTAGTTCTTCATGGAGATTATGCAGCACGAAATGGTGCTGTAGCCAGGTTCATAAATCTGTTAATGCTGAAACTTAGGAAACAGCAACTATATATAGAGAAGTTGTTAAAAAGAAAACTACAATTATCTAAGAATGAATGGTTAATTATGGGCCATACACATATAGCTGGAATTGACTATAAGTATAAAGTCGCAAATTGTGGTTCTTGGAGCGGGCATCTTGGTAGATTTAAAACTGAAACTGCATTATTCTTAGAAAAAGGATGTCGCTTTACTCTCCTACAACTATAATTTAGAATATTTTTTCTCCCATAACGTTCGGATTATTGTCGTATATTTCTTTTATTTCAAATATATAAACGGGAGTTTCTTTCCATTCTCGTCTTTCATACTGATCTGGAGTTACGTGAAACAAATCATGTACTGCGTTTACAAACTCCCAATAGAGGTCATCGGTATGAATGGTCGCTTTACATCGTACTTCATATGTTGTACTTGGAGGCATAAAGAATAATATTGTTGCATCGTTATTATCTTGCAAATTAATCCAAGTATGTTTTTTGGCGAGCTCAATTGTTGAAAGTTTATAGAAATCTACTTTTTCATCATCATACACGGTTTCCAATAGTAACCTTATTCTCTCTTTCAAGACTATATTCTTATTCAATGCCTCTTTTAACTTTTCAACGGAATCTTTCAAAAACTCTTCTTTAACAACAAATCCAACTCCTTTTATTGAAGCATTAAGTCCTGCTGGTCCATGTGTGATAATAGCAGGGGTGTGTCTTAAGAACCCTACAAGTGTATCTTCTTGTGTTAGCTTATTGTTTAGCATCTTCAATACGAGCTCTCTTCTCTCATAAAAAGCCCATTTTATAAATTTCTTAGGTATGGCTTTACTTACCATATTTTTATCACCTATCTGCTTATTTTTTCTTGAAAAATAGGCAGTGAGAATATCTGCTTCAAATTATTTATTATAAACTTAGGTATTTCCATTTCAGAGGACGGAGAAACATTTTTGAAAATGCCTCGTTTTATCCATACCGAAATAATTCCCACTCTATTAGCTCCAAGAATATCTGTTTTTACATTATCACCTATCATCACACACCTATTTGGCTTGGCTCTTGCAATTTTTAAGGCATATTTGAATACCTTTGGAGATGGTTTGTTGCACCCAACCTCTTCAGAAAATACCAATATATCAAAAAATTGCGAGATTCCTAATGCCCTTAATCTTTTCTCTTGGATCTCTATTAATCCATCACTTATAATTCCCAATCTAATTCCTAGATTTTGGAGGCTCGAGAGTGTTGGAATTACATCAGGATACGGCTTTATGTTACTAAAAACATAATTCCAAAACTTCATTGTTAGCAGCTCAATTAAATCCTTATTGGGATTTATTCCTAAAATTTTTAGTGTTTCTCTAAATCTTATTCTTCTATCAAAAAGGCAAGGTTTTCCTCTATAGCGTTTATAAATGTTATCTGTTGCTTGTTTAAGTGCCTCTAAAAATTTTTTTGAGTTCGCTATTCCCAATGCTTGGATTAATTCTGCAACTCCTTTGTTTGCAGCTTCCTTTACAGTTTCAAAATCATAAAGTGTTTCATCTAAGTCAAAAAACACAACATCTATATTCATCTTATCACCGGTCACCATTTACCTCTTACTTTGGTGATTTATACTATATATAAATTCAGTCAAAATGTCAATTCTACATTATTATGTGTTTATCTTTTGCTAAAAACTTATTACTACCTATGACAAATCATTAGATATCTACGTAACTTACTTAATTATTTAGGTGGTCCACTTGGTTGATGAACGAATCGTGTTAAAAATTGGAGGATCTGTTCTCACAGACAAAACAAAAGAAGAGCTATTGATAAAATCTGAGCTCATAGACAAAATTGCTGGTGAAATAAAATCTCTAATGGACAAAGGTTTCACATTTTGCATAGTTCATGGAGTTGGAAGTGCTGGCCATCCCCCAGTTAAGAAATACAAATTACATTTAGGTTTCCAAAGTAAGGATCAATTAATTGGATATGCAGAAGCCCAAAATAGAGTAAATAGACTCAGACAGGAGGTTCTAGACTCCTTAGAAAGACATGGCGTTCCAGCTATCGAGTTCTATCCATCATCAATGATAATAAGTAACAAAATGATAGTAACAAAGTTTTTCTCTGAGGCTATGGAACGAATTGTTTCGACAGGTGTGGTGCCGGTTCTTTCTGGAGATATGGTTGCTGATCTTGCTATGGGGCTTTCAGTATGTTCAGGAGATATTCTTGTATTTGAGCTAGCACGAATATTTGGTTCTAAGAAGATTCTCTTTGGTGTTGATGTAGATGGTATTTTCTCTGGTGATCCTAAGAAACAAGAAGCAAAGTTGATTGAAAACATTAACGTGGAACTATTACCTGAGTTGCTTAAAGAAGCCGGTGGTTCTTCAGGAATTGACGTTAGTGGTGGTATGAAGGGCAAAATAAAGACCATGCTTCTGTACAAGAACTTCTTTGAAGATGGAGGAGAGGTAATAATTTTTAATTTAACAAATCCAGAAAACCTTAGTAAGGTTTTAATGAATCCAGAGTCGGTAAAATTCACAGTTATCCGAAAATAGGAGCCAATATCTTTAAATTTATTTTTATTTTTTATAAAATCCGCTTAAAGAATCTTTTTATATTACTTGATTTCAAATCACATTATCATCTATTTATATAAGGTGGTCTGCTGATGAATAATCCAATACCATTCCTGCCTGTCTTTGTATGGAACATGATAGCGGGCATAGTCTTTCCACTTGTTTACATATTCTTTGTCATAGGCCTCATGGGAAAACTTGTTGAGAAGGGTTTTCCTCAGGATCTATCAAGAAAAGTAATTCACATTGCTGCTGGTAGCTGGATATGGGTATGGCCTTTAATAGATCCCTCCGATGGATGGTCGTACATATTTAACATAGCTGTTGCAGCCCTCTGGACTCTATTATTCATAAATAAAGGTTTAAAAGGAACGCCCGATGACACTGCTGTTAAAACCATGACACGAACTGGTAATCCAAAAGAGCTTCTACTTGGGCCACTATTCTTTACACTCTCAATGGAATATATTGGAATACTGCACTTTATGACATACATTGGTGTCGTAGTTATGGGATATCTTGGTTGGGGCGATGGACTTGCGCCATATATAGGTGCAAGATACGGAAAGCATAAATACAAATTATTAGGCAGAGAGAAATCAATTGAGGGCAGTATAACTGTATTCCTTGCTGGATTCTTAGGAGCCTTGCTATTGTATGTCTTAGTATTCTACAGTTTTCCAACAATTGAGATGCTTATGTGGATGATAATACTCGGTATTATTGCCACCATAGTTGAGGCAGTAAGTCCATCTGATGTAGATAACCTGCTAATTCCCGCTGTGTTATTAATCATAGCCTACATAATATCTGTTACCACTGGAATTTCTCTTTTCGAAACGGTAATCCCTCATTTCTAATCTCTTTTTATATCTTTTCTTCAATTTCCGGCTTCTCCAAAATTTCATATATCTCTATATCCATTCTTTATTAGAGTTGATGCTAATGATAATCCATCCATCTAAAAAGTTAATAGGAATGAAAAGTAGCCTTTTAAAAGGGAAAAGAATAATTCTGGGTATCACTGGAAGCGTGGCTGCTATAAAAGCACCAGATATCGCACGCGAGCTAATGAGACACGGTGCTGAAGTCTTTACTGTGATGTCTGAAATGGCTAAAAAAATTATTCATCCATATACGATGGAATGGGCTACGGGGAATCCCGTGATAACCGAGCTTACGGGAAAAATAGAACACGTGTCACTTGTAGGCGAAGAAGAACATATATCAGATGTTTATCTGATAGCTCCTGCAACTGCTAATACTATAAGTAAAATTGCAAATGGTATAGATGATACACCAGTTACAAGTGTGGCTACAGTAGCTCTTGGCTTAAAAATTCCTATAGTGGTTGTGCCAGCAATGCATGATGCCATGTATAATAATCCATTTGTAAAAGAGTCTATTGAAAAATTAAAGAGACTTGGTATATATTTTGTTGATCCATTGATCGAAGAGGGGAAAGCAAAGATCGCACCTCTTGAAGAAATAGTTCTTGAAGTTATGCGAGCTGCGTGTGATAAAAAGGATTTGATTAATTGTAACGTACTAGTAACTGGTGGTCCAACGCGAGAGTTTTTAGATCCAATTCGCTTTATTTCCAATCCAAGTAGTGGTAAAATGGGTTTGGCTATAGCCGAATCCGCATATATACGAGGAGCTAATGTCTATCTTGTTATGGGTCCTAACAATCTTTATATTCCGCGACAAATAAATTGTGTATCTGTTACCTCTGCTCAAGAGATGTTTGATACTGTTTTTAAAATACTTAATAGGAGTAAAGCTGATATATTTATCAGCGCTGCTGCTGTTGCGGATTATACTCCAGAAAAGAGAGAGACTGCCAAAATACGTTCCGATAAAGAGAAACTCCAAGTAATTCTTAAGAAGACACAAAAGATAGTAAAAGAAGTCAAACGTAAATACTCAGATATTCTCGTTGTGGGATTTAAAGCAGAGTCAAATATGACGGATGAGGCGCTAATAAGAATAGCAAAGGAGAAAATTAATGAATACAATATAGATGCTGTTGTCGCAAATGATATAAGCAGGCAAGCATCTGGTTTCGGAAAGGACTATAACGAGGTAATAGTTGTTACAAAATCGGGATACTATGAGAAAATAGGACCGAAGATAAAAATAGAAATAGCTGATAGAATATTTGATATTTTGAAAAGGGAGATGGCATCGAAAGATGAATCCTAAAAAGCTAAGATTTCGAATTAAACTCTGGATTGAGCAAAACGGAGCAGACATATTAGGCGAAGGAGGGGCAGAGCTTTTAAAAGCGATACAAGAAACTGGGTCTATCGCCAAAGCAGCTGAGAAGATAGGAGTTTCTTATAAGTTTGCGTGGGCTTATATTAAGAAAATTGAAAAAAACCTTGGAGAGAAAATAGTTATTACTCATAAGGGCGGCGTTAAAAGGGGATGGGCAAAGTTAACAGAAGCTGGTGAGCAATTGCTTCAAATATATAACTTAGCATATTCTGAAATGAGAAACTGTTTAACATCCATTGAAACACCGTTGTCATTTGGTATTGTGAAAAATAATATAACAATAAAAATAAAGGAAATTCGAGAAGGGGAAGAGACATCAATAATAATTGGTACTATTCAGAAAAATACAGCTTTAACCGCAGTAATAACGACTGAAGCTTTAGAAAGTCTCAATCTTAAGAAAGGTCTTCCATGTAAATTCTTAATAAAGGCGACAGCAATAAATGTGAGGTTATAATAATGGCCATAAGTGTAAGAAATATACTAGAGGGTAATGTTAAACGAATAAAGAAAGGAGACATACTTGTAGAGGTCACACTTGTTATTACAAAGGATCAAGAAATTAAAATTGTGGTTCCTAATAAAATTGTAAGAGAAATACGTCAAAAAAATCTAGAAGAGTTAGTAGTTGAAATTGATTCCCGTGCAATCGCGGTTCTAAGAGAATAATACATGGATTGATTTTTGTTACAGCCCATCTCTATTTCTGAAAATTCTGAAACTTTACTCTGGAATAACAATATGTGTTTTTTGTAAAGAAATTTTTCCAAAAAAGCTTATAATTCTCTTCCTCACTCATATATATGGTGTCAATAATGCATTTATCTGAGGTGTTATCAGAGGAGGATCTATCACGGATTTTTGATATATTAAAGCATCCACTGCGGCGAGAAATTATCAGACAGCTATCTAATAAGCCTCAAACATACACTCAAATCTTAAAGAAGCTTAATGTTAAAGAAAGCAGTTTTCTAAATTATCATCTAAGAAAAATGGAAAGCCTGCTTATTAGGAAGAGTAATGGAAAATACGAATTAAATGAAATAGGTGCAATTTGTAGTCAACTTGTGCTTAGAGTTAAAGAGAATGTGAATATTAGTAGATTTAAGAATCTTCAACAAATGGTAATGCACTTAAGATTAACTATGAATACGCTTCAGATAGTGTTTTTTCGCTTATAATTATTCTAGTTACGGAGCTTTGTGTAATAGATGTCATTAGTATATCATCCATTATTAAAATCATCACATCTGGTATAGCTTTTAGTCTTGTTCTCATCTTTTTTCTTAGGAGAAAATATAACAAAAGTTATATGGACTACCAAAACAAAAGAGAGAGTATTTTTGGCATGCTAAGCCTTACGCTTACAATATGGATTTTAGTACAAATAATATTTGAATTGTTATAATAATTCCAGCTATTGTATAAAAAATTAAAATTCTAATGTGCTACGAGGAACTTAAAATAGTAACTGAGGGAGAAACTTATCCTTCTTATTCAAAGAATAAAGAAAATAAATTAATAAGTCTTTAAATATGTAGCTTCAAATCCTTTAATCAATTTAGTTAACGTATCATTAACTGGTGCTGCAAGATTATTTAAAATCGCTTGATAAACAATGGCTCCATTAATATAATCTATCTCGGTCTTTCTCCTCTTCTCTATATCTTGCAACATAGAGCATTTGTTATTTGCTGTTTTTTGAGCTACTTCAAAAGTTTTAGAGAGAGGATCCGATGGTAAAGTAATACCTAATTTTCGAGTTACTGCCAACCCCTCATAAATAACATTTTTCATAAGAGTCTTTAGTTCTTCATGTTCTAAAAGTTGCCCATTTTTGAGTCCTGTTATTGCTCCAATAGGGTTAATTGCTGCATTTATAAGGAGTTTTAACCAAACGTAGCTTCTTATATTATTCACTATTTTTGCACTCATTTTAGTTTCTTCTTCCAATTTTTCTGCTATTTCTTTGATGATTCCCATTGAGGGTGCTCTAACTGGGCCGAAAATCAAGTCACCAAGTCCTGTATGTTCAACAACTCCTGGCTCTCTTAACATAGCAGCATGTGATATTACTCCTCGTATTAACAAAGCATCTCTTATAATGGCTCTAATTATATCCTCCAACCCTAATCCATTTTGTAAGGTTACAATATATTCATCCCCATTTACTATCTTATTTATTTCTTGGCTTGCAGTCTTTGTATCATAGGCTTTAACAGTTATAAAAATCACATCAAAAGAAGGTTCATTTATTTCATCTACAGAAGTAAATGCGTCTATCTTAATAGTAAAATTTTCTAACGGTGAAATTACTCTAAGTCCATTTTCATTTATAGCTCTCACATGTTTCTCTCTGCCAATAAGAATAACATCAAACCCTGCTTTCTTTAAGAAACCTCCTATTAGACTTCCAATTGCACCAGCACCGAAAATCAAAAGCCTTAAACTCATACTTTCCATCACCTAATAGTTAAAAACCTCATCTATTATTATTCCCTTTTTTGACAGATTATCAAGTCTATTCTTAATATATGCCAATACAGATTTTAAAATTTCCTTATTGTCATACTTCTCTTTTATATTCCTTAATTCACTCTTGGACATATTCTTAAACTCTTTACTATACTTAATTAACAAAGGCATGCATCTAACAATATTATCAACAATAGTTATATTTGCCCATTGCGCGGTTCTACTTAGTGGGTTCAAGTCGACAGCAATAACTGTCTTTCCAAGCTTTCTCAAAGCTTCAGTTCGATCTCCATCTTCTAAAGGTACAAAAACAACATCAGCTTTGTATATACCACGTACATCAACGATTCTACGCATACTTGAAATTTCTGGTATTTTTGTCCAAAATTTTTCATCAACACCTAAAACATCTCTCGCACCACGTTCAATTAATTCTTTCTTAATAGCCTCTAATCTGCCTGGCTCTCTGTAAAATATATTAACTTCTATTTTTGCATTGGTAACCTCTGCCAACTCTATAACTTCTTTCGCAACAAGTGCTGCAACATTTCCATTTACACTTATAACTGGATGTTCTGCGAGCAAAAACGTTGCAGCTGCAGCTTTTATAGCCTCCTCTGCTGGTGGAATTGTTTTTTCCCCTAGTAAATAATCAAAAGCCTCTCCTCTTCCATGTGCTATAAGTCCACTTTCAGTAACCACTTTTTTCTTTAATCCTTCAACTAATCGATGTCTAATCTTTAGAGACCATGCTCTAGGATGAGAATCTGGTATTTCACTCATCTTATTTACCTCTCCTTATCCCTTTTATTCTTATCTCTTCCCCTAGAATATGTTTATCCACTGTAATATCTATATATACTGTGGCAATCAGCGCTAAAAGGAAAATGATTGCATATTCTACTATGTAGTTTGCAAATTTAAGTCCGGTCCAAAGAAAACCTATGGAAAATATCTCCTCGAATATAACCCATGTTGAAACGTAATATATCACCTTTGAGGAAAAAAAGATATTTTTGGAAATCACTGGAGTTAAATTAGACTTATGAATGTGATAATATATCCATAATCCAAGGGTTATGAGCAATAAAATAAATGATACAAAAACTAAATTAAACTTGAGAAAAATAATAGCACTTAATATAATTACAACAATAGAAGATAACCCTAAATATGCCAATAGCGCATCTTTTTTGACCCTAGCTCCGTAACTGTGTTTCATTTATTTAATCCTCCAATTTTTCTCTTATAAGTTTAAAAGTAACTGTCCCTCCACAAGTAGTTGGAGGTCCTGGGTCTGGACATTGAAGATAACCAATATCGTGTTCTTTCCCTATACCTAATTCTTTAGCTGAAGAACCATGAATGAATGCAGACAATAAAGATAATAATGCACCAAAAGCGTGAATACAAACATTTGCAGACTTATTAGTATTTATATAGAATTTATCAATGATTATTGTATCACCAAGTTTATATACTGGGCATTTTCCTTTAATATTCTCTACTTTTATCTGAATTCTATAACTACCCATATGAATCACCTTAAAGTGTTATGGTGAACGTAAAGAGTATGTTTATATGATAATCTAAAATGCAATTATTAATATTTTTATATTTGAAAATATCTTAATTTTGTAAGTATATTTCCTTATGGGGTTTACTTATGGCTTCTGAGCTTGTAGAGGAAAGACTAAAGGATATGCTGTTAAAGAAACAATTTAATGAACTTTCTAATCTTCTTCTAAGAAAATATCCAAACAAAATAGACATGGTAATAAAATTCTTGAAAGATAAAAATCCAATGATAAGAGGGAATGCAGCTCTTCTAATAGGCCTTATTGGAGAGAAGAATCCTGATATTGTTTCAAAGGCAATTCCAGTCTTAGTTAAAATTATGAAGAAAGATAATGTTGCTGTTAAAACATCTGTTGTTATAGCATTAGGTCGTATTGGGAAGGGGAAAATAACTTTAGTTAGTCCAATAGTCCCAGAAATTATAAAATTTCTAAAACATAAATCCCCCGCTATGAAACAAAGTGCTATTGTTGCTCTAAGTCATATTGGTAGCATTTATCCTGGGGTTGTAAAAAAGGCAGTTCCTATGATAATTGCTATGCTAGATGATCCCGATCCCACGATTCGCGAAAAAGCAATAATGGCAATAGGACTTATTGGAAGTGCTAACATACATATGGTTAAAGAAGCAATTCCAATTTTAATTGATCTTCTATCAGATGAGGATTCGTTGGTAAGACGAGCAGCTGCTGAAACCTTAGGAATACTCTCAGAGCAGCATCCTGAGGGTGTAAGAACAGCAATCGTAAAGCTACTAAAACTACAAGCACAAGGGGAAATATGGTATGTTAAAGAAATGGCTCGTGACGTACTGCAAGATTTATGCTCTAAGCTAGGAATCGATATAAGACTTATAGCAAAAGAAAAACAAGTCTTATAATCAGGTAAACAGAGCCAAGAATTGAGAAACAGAGCAGGTATCTCCTAACCCAACAGTTTTTAAGGGATTTTCAACAAACTTTATAGGTATTGCGATTAATGAAAAATTATCTGTTTCTATAAATCCATCTTCAAGTAAATTTCCATCTGTAGCTGAATGTTTTTCTCTTATTAATTTATCTAAATAGTTCATAGTCTTAAATGCACGCTCTTGATAGTAAAAGGCATTCTTATTCTCTAGCATGTTTCTAATTTCCATTAGTGAAGGTTCTTTTCCCAAAATCGCTCTTACGGAAGTTACCAATGAACCGAATAATGTAGCATTTAAGAATTTCTCAATTTTCATATCTCTGTTATTCGTTACTGGAGGAGTTATAAAGAATGTGGTATCGAAAGTGTGTAAATGAATTGATACGTTTATGTTTGATAAAATTTTAAGAAAACCAGTTAAAAGCTTTTTACATCTTTCCTCTATAGATATGTTAGTACTTTCCTTTGTACCAAAAAAATAAATATAAAACTCATTTTCATTTAAGCTAATTATATCAACATGGGGTAAAATTGATTGTTTTATCTGACTAATGATATAATCATCAGCAGTTATTCCAAGCTCATATTTAATGAGGAGATTTCGGTTCGCTTCTTTGATTGCTTTAATGAAATTTATTGTTTCATTCATTCTCTCATCAATAAACTTCTTACCCAGTGAGGAATCGATCAAGTGATGACCTGCGATAATTCCTCCATGGAAATCTTTTGCATGAATCACAAGATATTCTTTAAGATGCTTGTCTATTGTAAGCATTGAATTTATTGGATCATATGTGGCGATAAACCTAGTACTATTTGGAACAATGAATGTTTTTCCATGAATTGCAGCAGAAAAGCCTTTTTTAAATTCAAAAATCCAATGAATTAGCTCCTCCTTTTCAGTAGCTATTATATATGGAGAAAATAGCTTAATGCCTCCTCCAGAACTTCTAGCAACAAATATCTCTTTAAAGAGTAGCGATGCTAAAGTTTTGGTCATAACTGGCGCGTTTATGAGTATATTTTTTATACCTAGAACACTAGCGGTATTTGCCATAATTCCTGCTTGTCCACCTATTGAGAGTAGATCATACTGAACATTCTTATTTATCCAATGATATACATTCTCATCTACAATTTTCCACTCTTCTCCGATACCATGTTCCATACAATAAGTAAGACCGATAAGTAAATCATCTAAATTCTTTATCTTTTTCTCTCTGAGTCTTTTTCTTTCTATTTTATTTATTTTTGTATTTTTTTCTAAAAGTTTTAAGAGCGAAGCATCTACCTCTCTTATGGCATCAACATTTATATTAAAACCAAAAAAGAAGTTTTTTAAGAAGAGAAACCTTGAGCTTACTGAATCGTATGCCGACCTATATTTTTCATCCCAAATTTTAATTAATTCCGTTATAGTTTTTTTAGTCATTTTCAATCCTCAAAAGGTATTTCTATTTCCATATTTTCCTCTCTGTCAGTCAGCTGATTGTAATATTTCATTGAAATTGTTATTAATGTTCCTGGACTTACCCCCCTTATTTCTATATCAAATGAAACCTCTTCACGCTCTTTTATTTTCTCTAGGTTAAATTCGTTCGGCTCTATGGCTAAAACTGGTGAAAGTTTTATCGAAATATCAGATAATACAATTTTACTTATATTCTTGAGTAAGAGTAAATATTTGTTTTCTTGCCTTTTTATCACAAAAGCTTCAAATTTTGGTGTTTGCATTCTTTCTATATCTTTTTCAATAATTTTGATCAATGCAGGAACTCTTGGATATTTATCAGTGCGCATGACTTCTTTTATTTTTTCAAGCCGTTGATATATGTAATCGCAATCAATTCCAAAATTCTTAATTTTTTTCAGCTCCATATCGATTTTTCTAATCTTCTCCTCAACAGCCTCATTGAATTTATATCTTGTATTAACAAGTACTGAAAGAGAATCCAAAGCGTTTTTCGCAGCGTTATATTTTTTTGAGTCGATAAGTGAATTTATTCTCTCCGCAACTCTAATCGCATCATCCATATATATGTATTCTTTAAGGTCATTTAGTGCGCTTTTTAAACTCTCAAACCGATCAAAAATTTGTTTATAATCATTAATTACGTTGATAGCTCTATTTTTTATATCAGAATACTTAGTCTGCACTTCTTTAAATGTATACTTCTCAAAATTATTGCGAAGAGCATTTATTTCCTCAAAGAAAGGTTCAACATTTACTTTGTTTTTATAAATCTCTAGTATCTCTAGGAATTCATCGATATCCCCGACAATGTCTAACCATTCAGAATAATTAGAAAGTAGAGAAAAATACATCTCCTGACATTTTTTAAAGTTTTTATCAGATATATTCATAACTTTTATAGACTTTAGTTTTCTCCTTAAATCTGCAGGAATTGGGGTAGGTGAGCTCTCAATTCTTCTAATCAATATTGTAACTCTTTTCCTTAGTTGGTTAATAATTCTTCCTTCCAGCGATGATGTGATCTCTTTAAGAGAGGCCTCTCTTGCTCTTTTTAGAGTCTCTAAGATATCGTTATATTTCTTTATTATAGCGAAATCTTGCTCTATACCGTATCCTAATAAGTCTATAATCTTACTAATATAGTGTGTATTCTTGTTCTTAGAAAAATCGATTAACTTTTGTTTTATTAAATTTAATATCTCGTCATCTCTCAAAGCATCTACGATATAACTAGGGGTCTCATTATAAATTTTATTAATTTCTTCAAAATCATCGGATTGAAGAGCGTGCCTTATTATGTCTAGGCCAGACAAATTAGGACCCTCAATTTATTATATTTCGTATATATAGAAAAATAAGAAATTAAGGATAAGAAATTTTCGCTTTTATTCGAGCTTCTCGTTGAGAAAATCGCTATATGCTTGCAAAAATTAAATTAAAAATCTTTTATTTTTTTGTAAAATTGTTGAATTTTCCAAAAATAGATAGTCTATATGAGAGATTTTCAATTATTCCTTTGTTAGTCTTATCATATAATCTACCACATACTCTTCAAGTAGATCATCAAAGGATTCCGGTTTATCTTCTTGTATCTTATAAACATCAATACTTATTTCTTTATCCTTCTTTTTTATGTCATCAACTATATTATTAATGTCATCATCATCAATAATATTCATGTTTGGATCTTTTGACAGTATCCCAATTAAAGAGAACTCATTGCAGTACTTCCTTGCTTCATTTATGAATTTTATTGCACTCTTGAGAGATGCAGGTTCTGAATATCTGAAGAATACTATAACTCGCTGTGCACCATAATAAAACTTTGGCCGGATATGATGAAATCTATCATTTCCGTTAAGATGAAAAACTTGTAAAATTACCAAATATGTAGTTCTATCCTTCTCAAGAAGCAGCCTCGGGAGATAAAAATCAACCCCTATAAATAACAAATCCTGGAAACCCTTCTTAACGGAATCAAAATATTTACTCCTATTAACTAGCTTTCGTACATCTTCTAATCTATCACCAATTAAAATAAACTTCAGATAAACAAGTCCTTTTTCTTTTATACTTTCTATGGGTTCTTCAGGAGGTATTCTTATTTTTATATCGAATGGATATTTTTTAGAGGCATCCTTATCACCTTTCGAATATCTCAAACTATGCACAAAAGTAGTACCAAGACATTCCTTGTAATTCTCCTTACTTTGTTCATCTCTTCTCATTGTAGCCGCTCCTTGCTATTTGCAAGTATGTTATTATATACCTAACATAGCTAACTATTATATTAACCTTATTACTAATTATTTTGCGAAATTTAGAAATAAATATTTTAGTAATCGGATATACTTACATCTTTTACAAATATAAAACATTTTTGCAAGTAACTTTTGTTTTAAAGAAAGAACATTTCAACGATAATAAATACTTAAACCTTGATGATAAAATTCCTCTGGCAACTCCTTCTATTTTCATTCAATGGGTTTTTTAATTTCATATGGTTTCCATCCATGTCTTTGGCGAAAGTCATTAATAAGTTTAATCGCTTTTTCTTTTTCTTCCTTAGGCATCTTTTTACTTCTCAAGACACCCATAAATAAAACGTATGTTCTCGCTTGTATGGTTCTTGGTGAAATCTCATGCTTTAAATCCTCCTCCATCTCATCAAGGATCGCCTTCACTTCCTCAGCATGGCTTAATCCTTTCGCCCCTATGTCACGCACTTGCCATCCTAAGTATAAGTGACCCTTGTTAACGACGATAAATTTACCATCTTCATAAGTTATTCTTCCTTTGGTAATTCTATCATAAAACTCCCAGTTGTCTGCCCACTCTGGGTTTCTTTTTCTTAATTCCTTAAGCACAAATCTTCTAATTTCAGTGGTTCTCATCCCATCTGTGACCTTCTTCTCAATCTCATCTGCTATTTCGTGAGCATCCTTTTCTGTTGCTCCTGCATTCATACAGCTTCTGACTATTTTCTCTTTATCAAAATCTTCCTCTCTACCATCTACTTTTATAACTCTAATTTTCGCCATGTTACCACCTCAAGTTTGATTATCCTCTATTAGTTTAAAAACTAATTAATTCCAATCAATAAAATATTCATTTTATAAAGTGACTTTAAAATTTTACTCGAAAAGTAAGTTGTAATACTCCAAAAGCAGATCTTTTTCTCCTTCGACCTTAAATTTGCCAGCAAAGTATGCAGAAAAAACATTCTGGTTTTTATTTAATATGTCTAAAACTACCTCTTTTTTTGCTGAAATTATTATATTTGGCACTATGTCTTCTTCAGCATCGACTTGTAATATCTCTATTGTGCCTCTTTTGAGTATTAATAACAAACCTTTGTTTTCATCAGTAATCTTTAATTTTACAATCAAATTAAGACTTTTAAGTCTGTCAAGTTTCTTAGGATCCTTTAAAATGTTATTCTTTCTTTGCTTCAGAATTTCAATTAAATCATCCACCAATATCACCAACTAATGAAAATAATAAATAATAAATAAAATCTTTAATAAAGAAGTAAAAGAAAAGAAGGGTTCTTAGTCGTATTTTATACGTGGATCTAGCCAGCCGTAAAGTAAGTCTGTGATAAAGTTTGCAAGGACAACTGAAATTGCTATGAAGTAGAATACTGCTTGTGCTACTGGCCAGTCCTCTCTAATAAGAGCCTCATAAATATACCTACCAAGACCATACCACGAAAACACTGTTTCTGTAAGTGTTGCACCAGTCCAAAGGGTTGCTATACTAAGTGTAATTACTGTAATCATTGGTAGGAATGCATTTTTCAAAGCATGTTTATATAAAACTGTTCTTTCATCGAGTCCTTTAGCTCTTGCAGTGACTATGTAATCCTCTGTTAGAACGTCCATTAAGCTGCTTCTCATAAGGATTAACCAACCACCAAATCCACCTATTGTCAAGACGGCTGCTGGTGTTGCAAGATGCCATAGGAAATCAAGAAATCTGGCTACAGGGTCTGAAGGGATCGGAACTGATTGAACACCACCTAATGGTACTAATTTTAAATAATAGCCAAAAATTAATAGGGCCACTAGACCAAGCCAAAATATTGGAATTGCGTAAATTGTCAAAGAAAGTGTAACTAAACCAACATCTATCTTCGTTCCATGCTTAGCCGCAGCAATAACACCTAATATTATACCAATAACCATCGCCGCTATAGTTGCAACTCCCATGAGCCAAAGAGTATTCGGTAGTCTTTCCATAATACCTTCAATAACTGGTCGGGATTCGGTAAATGAAATTCCGAAGTTAAATGTTAGTGTATTAATCATGTAAGAAATGAAATAATCAACCCAGGTCCAAAAATCAGCATTAGGAGGTGGAATTCCCCATTGTCTTCTTAAAGCCTCAGCTCTTTTGGGATCTACTCTTTCGCCAAAGATATACTGATGAGCTGGATCAATGCCAAACAAGAAGGTATTGAGCCTAAAGATGAAAAAGTTAAAGGCAACAACTACAATTACAAGCAAGATGCTGTTTATTGTCCTTCGCAGAACATATTCCTTCAAGCCCATTATCTACACCCCGAAAGCTTAAGGGCATGAAAACTTGCACATAGTATTTCATTATTTCAATACAAAGAATCAACTTATTTTATTAAAATATTTTGTAAAGAAATGTTGACTATGGAAATAAAAAGTCAAAGTTCGATCAATCCCGCGAATCTTTTTAATATATCCGTTCTAGTAACGATACCAATTTTTCCCTCACTATCTATAACAATAAGGCAACCGACATTTAAGCTTACCATTTTCTTAATAACGTTAAATATATCTTCATTTTCATTTACAAGAATACCGCAGAAAGCCCCCAGATTATATCTGGGGATGAATGCAGTCTGGGAGGGAGGGGCTGGGTGGTGGGAACTGCTTTGTTGAACAATTCAATGAATGGTTGCGTAATGTTATAATAGTATCGCTGATAAATGTGTTATATGCGATATCATAATAACTTGCTCTAAATTCCGATTTCATAACTTCAATATAACAATGTTTTGGTCAACAAAGCAGTGGGAACGCAAAATTTTAAAAACAACAAAGCAAACAAAAGAAGAAATGTGAGTAGCCATGCCAAGACGCAAACACGCCAAATGGAGAATAACGTACCACATCGTCTGGATACCAAAGTACAGGAAGAAGATTCTGAAAGGCCGCATCGCAGAAACACTGAGAAAAGCGATAATGGACAAGACCA
>JBECUL010000038.1:0-21391 GCA_040225955.1 Candidatus Asgardarchaeum abyssi
AGCCGAGGTTTAGAGAGTTTCGTGAGGACATCCGTGAGTCGTTTTACGTTTTTGTGCTGGTTTGGGAGGGAGTTGTCGAGTTTGAGGTTACTGAGGTTATTACTATTAGTGGGGTTCGTGATATCCCGTACAAGTGTGAGCGTGAGAGCTGGCCGCCGCCGGTGATGATAGCAATATGACTTGTGATTGTGATGTCTACTGGTTATTCTAATATTTGATGCGTACGATGCTTTCACATGACTTTTTGGTGTGTGCGCGGAATATTTTTTATTGGGGAATTTTGAAAATTCATGGAGGATTGAGGCGGATCTTGGTGTCTAGGGAGCGTACTCATTTCGAAAATAGTGCGGAAGTACTGATATTAGGAAGAAACTTATAAACATAAAGTACTATTAAAATGGAAAACAAACCAGCTACGAAGTATAAAAACCTATACGCAACAATAGAAGTAAAAACATAAGTAAGTAAAATACCAATTATGAGATACGAAATTATTGTTGCAATGTGTGGCAAAGCCATGTGATATGCATAAACCTTTTCACGTATATCTTCAGGGTACGCATCTTTTTCATATACTTGGAATGCAACACTGAATGTTAAGCCGGCTCTTTCTATAGTTTCACCGAGAATTATATCACTTGCGGTCTCTGCCTTTGAGAAGACAAAATTAGATACCATGCCGAAACATTCAAGTAAAATTATTGCATTCCTTGCAGTTATTCTTTTATCAAGTAATCTACCGATAACGGCAGTTGCAAGAGCTGCAAAAAAGGATGACACTGTATATAGAATTCCAACGTTCTCAACATTAAACCTTAACATAAAAAGATAAATTGGAAAAACTGTCCATGTAATTAAAAGCGGTGAGCTTATGGTGTAATAGATGATTAGGTTTTTTGCTTCCCTTGGAAAACTTTGAAATTCGGAGAACCTCATATGATCACAACCATGGTAGATTAAACTTTAAGAAAATAACATTTATTGTATCAAAATAATTTACAGAAAAGAAAAACAAGATGGTAATTATATCAAAATACCGACGTAGAGATTATCTTATATAACTTTATTAAATCTTCTATTGGTGTGTTACTATAGTCTATCCTTAAATTTAGTTCCCATGGCCTAGTGACGTCAAAAATGTCAGTTCTAACAACTAAAATGGCTGCTGCACTGTGCCCACGTCTGTCACCACCTGCTGCCTTTCCTGCCCTCAAAGCTTCTAATAATCTCATAGGAAATGGCCCTTTCGTGTTCTGGAATGCTACAGCCATATCACGGAGAACAGTTTCATCAGTTAATAAATTACCCGCTACACAAAAATCTTCTCCAACGATATGATCTGCATACTCTGGACATTCAGGTCCAGTATGCGCAGCAATGTTTCCCTCTGAATTCATAATACATACCTGTCTAAAAGCAGCACTTTCATCTTCTCTTAATAATGTTTGTAAGGCATCTGAAGGATGATATCCTCGTTCTAAAAGCTCTAGGCCTTTTATGCCATACATAATATTTGTATGTGCTTGCGTAGCAATCACACCAACTCCAGCTTTAGCCCATGGGACTCTTGATCCTACAGCCAATGATTTTGAAGCAACTGCCACTCCCATAAGTCTGGATCTTTTTTCAATTGCAACTATGGAAAATGTTCCAATTGTCAAAAGTAACACCCCATAAAATACAAAACTCAAAAATAATATAATAATCTAATGGTTCTTTATAGAGAAAATATCTCAAACAATTTTCATAAGTTAATTATGAATGAGAAAGAATATTAAATTATTGGAAAACAAAAAATTAGCAAGGGAATTCTTACTATGCACGAAAATCAAATGATAGGCGTCTGTGGTTTAAAATGCTATGAATGCTCAGCCTTCTTAATGACTCGAAAAACTGATGAGAAAATAAAGAATGTAGCAAAAAAGCCAGCTGAAGCTTGGTCTAAGGTATTAAACATAGAAATAAAACCTCAAGAATATTAACCATGATTGTTGTTTATCAGAGAGTGGTTAACTTTTTAGTTATGTACGAGTTGTGAAGTAAGAAAATGTGGTTTAGGAAAAGAATTCAAAAATAAATAACCTCTCTAGAGTTGTGCTTGATGCAAGAAACACTCTTGAAGAGATCAAGAAAAATATCCAAATTTAAAATTAAATTCCTTTTAAATGTTAAATTATTTCAGCAAGCCTTTTCATGGCCAAGAATGAAAATATAGCTGATACTGGAGAATCATCAGTGAATATAAGAAATTGGGGTTTGAACATACCATCAAACTTGAATCTTTGCAAAAGACCAGATTTTTTGATTCTACTGATAAATACTTCATCATGAAAGACTTTCTTAGTAAGCTCAGTATCATTTGTGAAAACTATATAGCTATTATCAAATTTTGTATCTCTTTCATTTAGCAACATTAATTTATTAGACAATTTTTGAAATACTTGAGGCTTAAGAATATTCTTTCTTATCATTTCAAACCTATATGGTAAGCTTTTTCTTGAATTTCCAAAAATTTTGGTATAAGTTTGGAAGGACCCTGCTATTCCTAGGAATGTAATCTTCTTAAAATGTTCTAACACTAAATTTTCTATGGGATATTCCTTCTTAAATAAAATAAAACACGTACTATCTTCAGGATACCCGTATTCAATTTCTTCAATATTATCTTTGAATTTCTTAAGGAATACATTAAAAAAGAAACTCTTCTGACTAAGCATATGTTTCCCCCTAAATATTTACTATAGTATTAACTTCAGGGTCCAAGCAAATTCTTTTATGGCATTAAATGTAAAGTAAATATTTTCTACATAAGCCCCGCAGCTTAAGAAGATTTTAATCTGATAGCCAGCATATTCGGCTGTAAACATTCGTAATTCTTTAATTTTCATTATCATTCTTAGAAACTCATATCTATTTGCTATTTCTTTAACAATCTCTTCCTTATTGGATTCCACTTTAACTGCTTTCTGAAGTTCTGATAGAGGTGGGTATTCCCCTTTTAACTCCTTTACTTTTTTAATTCGTATTTTTATTGGCTCTTTAACACGTATATGTCTATTTTCTATAGCACTAACATGTATAATGTCATTAATATCATATTTTATTTGATCTACATCACCAAACCATGGTGTCAAAATTACTTGATTAAAAATGCTTTCGTTGGGGATGTAATCTATTTTTGAGACATACATTCTTAGTCGTTCAAATTCCTCTTTATATTTCTCCATAGTAGCTCTTACTTGAGTTACGGGTTTTTGTATTTCTTGCGCTGATGGAACCCGAATTTGTTTTTCTAGCAATTTTCTTTCTTCTGGTTTGAATTCAAATTTTGGCACTGTGACTGGTTTCTTTTGAATTTCGGGTGCTATTAATGCTAAAAGACGCTCCATAGCATTTATAGCATTTATTACATCCGAGTATTTATAATCTGTTTCTGCAATTATTTGCACCGATTTTCCTCCTACCACTTTAAAAATCCTTAATTTACTAATCCGTAACATATACTCTTTAAAAATCGGATCCTTAAACAGTGTAACGGCGATAGAGGGATTATTGCTACATATAACAAAACGTTCATCAACTTGAGGATCTCCTATTCTGATATCTTCTGCATTGAATATCTTTTTTAAAAGCCAACTAGTAATGCCCTCAGATCTAACTTCTAAAGAAAAGTCTGTACCTGGTTCACTAAATCCTATAACCCGCGCGTAGTAACGACTATATTTTCCACTACTTACTACAAATAATGAAACATCGACCCTCTCAAGTTCCATTTCTGGTTTAAAGAGTATTGTTAGGCTAGGGGGTTTAAGAATAGAACCTCTATCATACTGAATTTTTAAGGCTGAATTCAAAAAATTGGCTTTTATTGTACTAAAAAATCGTTCTTTCTTTTGCTCAGAGAGAGCTAAAACTAACACAAGAAACATGAAAAAGATTAGAAATATTAGAGAAAAAAATCCAAATATCTGCAACATTAGCACCCATTAAATAGTAATTTCATGATATTTTATTATCATAAGTAAAATAAAATTTATGATTACTATCAGTACTTTCGCATTGTTTTCGAAACGTATACGCTCCCTAGGCACAAAGATTTGCTGGTCCTCATGAAATTTCGAAACCCCCAATAAAAAGTATCTCACACACATCAAAACATGTGAAAACATCATGTGCATAAAAAATTAGAATAACCGGTAGACAATCGCCGTTACAAGTCATATTGCTATCCCACTGGCGACACCCAACTCTCATGCTCATGCTTGTACGAGATATCACGAATCCACTAATAATAACCTCAGTAACCTCAAACTAGACTAGCCCTCCCAAATTAACACAAAACGCAAATCAGCTACCTACATGACAAATATACTCAGCGATCGCTATTAATAAACCATTTATAAATCAACATATGCCTTCATAAAGCCACTGCTAGAGTTAGAAATAGAAATTCAAGATTTAGGATATAATATGTAGGCCCCTAACACGAATAAATGACCCACCATCACTAATAGGATGACCCTTTTCTAACCCGGGACGTAAATTAAATTGCTTACCCACAGCGTCAATATTCATAAGAATCTTTTCTGCTCTAGCAGCAAGTTTTAAGTTATATATTGGTCGTTTTATTTCTCCTTTCTCAACTAGGTATGCTATTTCTGGTTCTATTATAATTAGGTCGTTTCTTAACTCAGCTCTCATAAGACCCTCAACATATAAACCTTCACGCATATCACTCAGCATTTCCTCAAATTTCCAATCTTGAGGGACTATATACAAGTTGCTCATTAAAGCTCTTGGTTGATGCACTAGTCCCCTAGCAGACCCATTTGGAGGTTCATTAAAATAGGCTGCAGAAAGACGGGTATGTAATAGTTCTACAACACGTCCATCTTGGATTAGTATCTTTCTTCTCCCTCTTACACCTTCGTCATCAAAGAAATAGGAGCCGTACCCACCTATGATTGTAGGATCATCAATGATTTCTAATTCCTGATTTGCGATTTTACTACCCTTAATGGATAGTGCATACCCACCCTTTTCTATTAATCTATCTGCCTCAAGGGTATGTCCAACTGCTTCGTGAATCAAAGCTCCAGCGACTTCATAGTTTAATACAGCATTTATTTGTTTTCCACTTACTATAGGATTTATCCTTCCAGCATTGATTAACTGATATGCTCTGAATAGAACAGTACCAACCATTTCCTCAAGTTTTTTTGAGTTCATAATTTCAAGCCCTGACGTAAAGCCAATAATGCCACTTGCTGTTAGAAGACGCCTTCCAAAACTTTTTGTGACTACATAAAACGTAAAATCGGTGGTAGGTTTAACTTCAGTGATATCAATACCATCACTAGTGATAATATGTCTTTTTTGCTTTTTATAAGTAAGGATCTCTTCTGACCATGCAAACCTTGACTTTAGTCTATCTAGAGCATTCTCCTTAATACTATAGAGTGTGTCTATAATGTTTCCAATATCTGCTTTTTCTGGCGGCAATTTTTCATTATGTTTATAAACACCAGATGATATCTCACATTCAGCTAAATGCATTATTCCTTTATAAGCCTTTGCTGGCAATGCCTTTTTTGATAACTTTATAGCTCTATTGAGAGCGCTCTCTATACCTTCACTTTTCATATCACTTGTAACAATTATCCCCCATCCATTTTTTGAAAAAACTCTTATAACAACATATGAGAAAGTATCTGATACTTCTTCAATAGATTCAACCCTTAGAGCAAGTGTGTAATTTTTTTCGGTTACACTTATTATGTCAATATGTTGTATGTCAGTTGAGGAGTATTTTTCGAGCAGGTGAGCATATTTATCCATTAAGAACTCACCCGCTCATCCTCTAGATATAGGATACTAGGAAGTTATTTAAAGATATCTCACAAAACGAAATATAGTAAGATTAAAATTATAAATAGTTAGGAATGTTTTAATTGCATAAAAGAATTAATTAGTTAAGTTAAGAAATTTAAGAATGTGAACATAAGATGAGAAGTCACAGATCAAGGAAGAGAGGAATGAAATTTAGAAAAAGCGTTGTTGTTTACCTTTTAAAAAGCAATCCAGAGGAAACAGTAGACGACGAAAGTAAGGTTATTAATTTATATGAATTTAGTGTTATGAATGACTTTAGAATTTTTGATACAATAGTAGATAATTACGATAATGAGCTAGCCGGTCTTACGAGAATTAGAAGATTAATTAAGAGAGGAGAAATAAATGGGATTGTTTGTTCACAAAAGGATTCAGAAAAAATAAATACTGTTCTAGAAAGCCTTAGCAGCGAGGATAATGAAATTATTAAACGCCTTTTAATTCCAGTCAATATAGTTAAATTTTCACAAGGGAGTAAAAAAGGAAAATAAGTATTTAACAGGCTAATTTTTCATTAAAACATCTTTTCTTCCCGAATCCAAAATATAAACTAAATAACTGGTCCCAAGCATCCTTTTAGCGAAGATCAGAAAATTTTGATAAAAATACTAGTCCGCACAAATAAAGCCTTACTGTATCCTATTCAAAACGGATAAATCGTTCAGCTCAAAAATTATATGCCATGGAAATTGTATTGTTTGTCCATTAAATATCACCTAACCATCGGACATTGAGATAACAAGAGAAAAGAAAATATGGGAAGACCCATCAGAGATTAGACATTTTATTAAGATATAAGCTAATATAAAATTTAGATGATTACTCATTCACACCTTATAGCATTCAATGTAAAGATAGAGGAATAACTTAGTAAAATTTTTATAA
This sequence comes from Candidatus Asgardarchaeum abyssi, assembly GCA_040225955.1. Taxonomy (GTDB): domain Archaea; phylum Asgardarchaeota; class Asgardarchaeia; order Asgardarchaeales; family Asgardarchaeaceae; genus Asgardarchaeum; species Asgardarchaeum abyssi. Next base: position 6,778 of record JBECUL010000038.1, read on the forward strand.
TAAATAAATATTTATGTTAAATTTATATTTATATTTATTAATGATATGCCGCTGGGGACCTAATGAAATGTCATATCCAGCTTTTTTAAAAGGAAAAAATATAGATTATGTGATAGATAATATTCTATTCTCTCTTAGGAGAGAAAAGAAGAATGTTGAGTTGTTGTTAAAGCTTGCTACTCTATACTCCGTAAAAAATCTACATGAGAATTCAAAGAAAACATTCTCAAAAGCAATTGAAATTGATAATGAGCATGTTAAAAAGTTAGCACCAAAAATTTTAGGTAAAGTGTATTCAGCATGGAGAAATTTAGGTGTTGCATATCTTGAAAAAGATAAATTTGAAGATGCAAATGCTTGCTTTGAAACGGCACTTACTATAAATCCAGATTCTGTAAATGACTGGCATTTCTATGCAAAGTCATATGAACGCCTTAAAAAATTCAATAAAGCTGTGAAGGCCTATGAAAAAGCGATTAGACGAGGAAGTGATTTGCTGGTCAGTATGCTTAAGATGGCGAATATATATGAAGATCAGGGAAATTATGAGTTGTCACAAAAAATGTATAGTGACTCATTAGAGATTTTAAATGTAATGGCTAACTCATGGGATAGTCTTAGGAGAATATATAGTGAATTAGGGTTTGAAAAGCAAGAGAGTATCGCTAAGTTAAAAAGCTTGGAAATCATAAAAACAAAGGAGAAAATAAGTGCAAAGTTGCAAATCTCTAAGCAATAAATTAGATAGATATTTAAAGATTGAATACTTAGTCTCTAAGTAACAATTAAAGAATACACTATTGTAGGTAGTGATCTACATGGTTATTAAGGGAGTTGCTTTTGACTTTGATGGGACTCTTATTGATAGTTATTCTTGTATTCCCGATGTTTATAATAAACTCCTTGATATTTTTGATCTAGATGAGAGAACCAAACGATTGCTCATTCAAACGTTTATTCTTAGAGAAGACGTTTATGATTGGGAAAATGTAATTGAATATAAAAAGAGAATATTAATGTTTAAAAATACTCTACTAAAGGCGGGTATCTTATTGGATGATGATAGTTTAAAGGGACTTTTTGATAGATATTGGGAACTAAGAATATCTTTTTCTAAACCGAGAAAAGAGGTAAAAGAGGTTTTAATGGAACTAAAGAAACTTGGGTTGGCATTAGCGATAATTTCTGGTAAGGATGAAATAATAGGACTTAAAAAATTAAGAATTAAGAAAAGCAATCTAATGAGGTTTTTTGATAGAATTTACGTGATAGAAGAGGAAATCAATAGCAAATATGATGGCATTATTAAGTTTGCGAGAGACATATCTGCCAATCCAAATGAAATAGTCTACGTGGATGATCAACCAAGGTGTATAATTGAGGCAAAAAGAGCCAATGCTATTGCTGTTCAAATAAAATTTGATAATTTATTAAAATTGTCTTGGAGTCATGACGCCAATCCAGATTATGTTGCAAGCGATCTTAAGGATGCTCTAGCATTCATTAAATCAAAATTATAGGGACGAAAAATGCTTATCGCTATTGAATGTATACCTTGTATACTGAATCAAGCAATAAGAGTTAGTTATGTTGCCACGGACAATTATCTAATTCGGGAAAGAATAATACGTGAAATTTTAGGAAAGCTCCAAAAGGAAGATTGGAAAATCACACCTATGCAACTTGCATATAAGTGTTTTAAACACGCTAAAACTATTCTAAACAAGGATGATCCATATGCTAAAATTAAGAAAGAACACAACAAAATAGCGAAGAACTATCTTAATAAAATATTTAATTTAATGAAGGAATCGAAAAAACCGCTGAGGATCGCAACTAATTCTGCAATAGCAGGTAATATTATTGACTTTGGTCCTTCAATAAGTTTCGAGATAGATAAAATAATCCATGAAATTCATAAACTCTCTTTTGCGATAGATCACTTTAATATATTTGAGAAAAAGATAAATACTGCTAAAACGATAGCTTATTTGCTTGATAATGCAGGAGAAGTCATATTTGACATCCCGCTACTACGTTTTTTAAAAGAAAATAATAAGGAAGTAACGATTTTTGCGAGATCTGAGCCTGTGGCTAATGACGTTACCGTAAATGATGCAATAGAGCTAGGACTAGATAGATTTGGGAAAATTAGGGGAATGAAACTATTACCCAACTCTAATGGTAAAGGAATATATGTTGGCAATTTAGAAAAAACACTTAGGAATTTTGATTTAGTAATCAGTAAGGGGCAAGGGAATTTTGAATTATTTGATGAAGCTGATGCGGATATCTTTTTTCTGCTAAGGATAAAATGTATTCCAATAGCTAAGAGACTAAAAAGCGAGGTAGGAAAAGTTATTTTGGGTTATAATAGACAACTATTTCTTAGTTAATATTGTATATTCGAGTTTACAATCATCTGAGATTTCTATGTGCAATCCAACACCACAGGCTGTTAATCTTTTATATGCTGCATATATTCCCTCCTTCGCAGATTCATCCGTACAATGACATGGAAAGACATATTGTACACCCATATTGTATAAAGCATGCCCTACGCTGTAGCCTCTATTATATCCAGATAAATGATAACCTCCTATAGCTACAATTATTGGAGTGGATAAGTAGATACGAATATTCCTTATTATGTCAATAATACCATGGTGCGAGCACCCCAAAATCAAAGCAAGACACGAACGTAAACGTATTATCATTGATTGTTCTGGAACTGTCTTTTTTAAAGTGCCAGTGGAGAATATGTTGGGAAATAACTCTGTGAATACATCAACAGCTCTAGCTGATTTAACATACTTTGAAATTGCAAGTAAGTCATTATATTTTATATTTGATGGAAGAAAAACGTTATTCGGTTTATGATTTTTTATAAGTTCAAGTAAAGCGCCTGAATGATCACCATGTAAATGTGATATAAAAACAAAATCAAGTCTATTTAAATCAATATTCAATTTGGATGCGTTATAAAGTAGCGTACTGTAAGAAGAGCCAGTATCAAATAGACCACGCAGCGATTCAAATTCAATATATGCGGAGAACCCCCACTCAGCTTTTGTTGTTTCTAGGAGGGATTTATTGTCGATTAATACTGTAATTTTTAACATAATCCTCCTGCCTTTTAAAAAATACAATTTAGCTATTTTAGTTAATAATAAGTTGTATAAAATTCTTTTTTTATTAGGCCCACATTATAAAATAGAAAAAGTGTTAGGGGGAAAATTTTTTATTTCTTAATAATAGCCCCCTAACATATAAATCAAAAACTAAACAACTTTGTTTAGTTTTAACATAAAACAATTAACAAATATTTATATTCAGCTAATCTTCTTTTATCTGAGAGAACACAAGGTGTTTTAGATGAAGAAAATTTTAGAAATAATCACCAGCGCTATTCCCATAATCATTTTTATAATCACTTGGGAATTACTTTCTCTGCTAGAGATAGTCCCCTCTTTTCTATTCCCACCGTTTTCGAGAGTAATAATGAAATTTATAATGATAACAACCACTGGAGAGCTGGTATACCATTTTTGCAGAAGCTTATTTCGGGTACTAATCGGTTTTTCGTTAGGAGCAACAATGGGTATATTGGTTGGTATCCTAATGGGCTATAATAAATTGGTTGAAAAAACACTTGGACCCATTTTATATCTCTTATATCCGATTCCAACATTAGGCTGGCTACCTTTACTCTTGATCTGGATCGGAATTAATGAGTTATTACCAATAACTTTAATTTTTATTTGTAGTTTCTTCCCATTGCTTTATAATACAATGGCTGGTGTAAAACTTGTTGATAAACAGCTCATTAAAGTTGCTAAAACATTAGGTGCAAGCGACTTTCAAATATTAGTCGAAATTGTAGTACCTATAGCAATTCCAAATATATTTACGGGATTAAGACTTGAAGCTGGAATGGCTTGGAGAACGGTACTTGCTGCAGAAATGATAGCAATACCTGTTGGGCTTGGAGCTTTAGCTATGAAAGCTCAAAGTTTATTATTAGTGGATGTCATTATAGATGTTCTTATTACCCTTTCAGTCGTTTGTTTACTCTTTGAGAAAATTTTCGAGATCTTGGAACAGAAACTCACTAGGATGTGGATATGATGGTAAAGCTTGAACTGGTAAACATAAGGAACAAGTATATACTTAAGGGAATTAACTTAACTATAAATGATGGAGAGCTGTTTGCGATTCTTGGTCCATCAGGAGCTGGAAAAACAACACTACTTAACGTAATAGCAGGACTTACTGAGTATGAAGGAAATGTTATAGTTGATGGAAAACCTATTGATTCCTTACCACCAGAGAAGAGAAATATTAGTATAGTTTTTCAGGAGGCTGCTTTATTTCCACATATGACTGTAGAAGAGAACATAATATTTGGACTCAAAATAAGAGGTTATGATGAAAAAACAATTCAAAAAAGATTAGAAAAAATGCTAGAACTTATGAAAATAGAACACATTAGGGGAAGATATCCTAAGACATTGAGTGGTGGAGAAAAACAGAGAGTTGCTATTGCACGGGCGCTTATAGTAGAACCAAAGATCCTTTTAATGGATGAGCCATTTAACAATTTAGATCCTAGACTAAGAAAGTATTTACGAGACGAGTTTAAGGGGATTCAACGATTACTGGGAATAACAACTATATTCGTTACTCATGATGTAAAAGAGGCTGAAGAACTGGGAGATAGAGTTGCGATTATGACAGATGGAGAAATAAAGCAAGTTGGATCTTTTGAAGAGTTACTTTCATCACCCAAAACAAAAGAGGTTTTAGAATTTATTGGGAATCCTAATATACTAAGTTGTGAAGATTACGAGGTTCTAGATTATGGACTAGCAAAAGCCAATTGCGGTGGATTATCTGTTATAGTTCCTTATGAAGGAAAGGACATTAAAAAAGTGATTATTTTTCCTAATGATATTTATGTGTATCCTTATGAGCCAAAAGGGCTTCTTGTGAACATATTTGAAGGGGAGGTAGTGGAGTATCAAGAAATTGCTGGTGATAAAGTAAGAGTTATCTTTAATGTAAAGGGAATTAAAATAGCAGCTGAGGTTGCTAAGAGAGAATTCCTAGATCTTTTTGCAAATGGCCGTAGAAATTTCTTTCTCAAATTTGTTTTAAGAGGTATTAGGGTGATATAGAGTGATTGATATTTACTCATATATGATTTCAAAATTTAAAGAGATAGTAGAAAAAGCAAATCTTTCTAAGGAACATGTAATAATCCGTGCAAGAATTTTAAGCCCAGAGGAGGCAATTGGAAGTCCTAAGAGGAAAGAGTTTCCTCTCGTAAAAGGTAATGAAAAAATGATCGAAGCAGAGTTTAAAAATTCATTTGGTCAAGCATTTACTGATGAGCCTTCTAACTTTAAAGGAACAATAGAGGATATATTGTCACTTTCGTTGAATAATAATAAGAACCGTGCAATTCTTATAGCAACGATAAATGCTGTTCTTAGGTATTTAAATTTAATTAGTAATACAAGACATTGTAAAAATGATGAGCCTGAAATATGCAGCGAGGAACTTGCAAAATACATTAAAGAAAGATATAATGCTAAAAGATTGGGAATTATTGGATTTCAACCAGCATTTGTAGATCATCTCTCAAAATATTTCGAGGTCCGAGTTACTGATCTTAACCCAGAGAATATAGGAAAGATAAAATATGGAGTGCTAATAGAAGATGGACATTCACTTACTAAAGATATTATTGACTGGGCAGATGTAATCCTTGCAACAGGAAGTTCGATAGTTAATGCTACAATAAACGAAATTTTATCATATGGAAGAGGTAAAAATGTAATTTTTTATGGAGTAACTATTGCAGGCCCTGCCTATTTATTAAACTTGGATAGATGGTGCTCTCAATCCATTTAAGATCTAAGTCAGTAAAACTTTTTAATTGTTATAACCTATTAACAATCTTGGTGTTTGTATGAATAACATTACTAAAAAGATATTACAATTAGTATATGTTCCATCACCAGTATACGCTGCTAGTGCATTCTTGTCACAAATTCCAATCTACAGAAACTCAATTAAACTGAATTTCTTTATTGAGGTTCTTATATTTCTTCCACTTATAACATATCTTCTTTTCGAGCTATATAGTGAGGTTAGTAGACACCTTGAGAAGACTCTAAAAGAGAGAATGGATATTTTATTTGTCATTTCAATAACGTATTTCCTTGCTGGTATGGGAATTCATTTTACTGGAAACGAAATAAATAATTTTCTAAATAATTCTGTTGAGATCGCTTATCTATACGATGAAATAATAGGGCATATTGTCACATATTCTGGCTTTCTGGGAGTTATCACCATATTATCCATAGCACAAATACTTTCACCATCAGAAAATAAGATTTCTAAAAAAGAAGAAGAAATCTTAATTTTAACAGGTATAATTTTCGGAATTTTTGCAAGCATAGCCGCTATTGAGGGGCAAGCTCCTTATTTTGGATATTTAATTGCCCCACTTTTATCAATCTTATTTTTGATAATTATTAAGAAAAATAAGTTATTAGTTCATCAACTACCAACTCTTGTTTTTGTTATGACATCAATGATCTCGCTTTTCATATCTACGATAGTATATTGGATTATATTTCAGGGATTTCCACAACCAAGTAGTTATTTGTAGATTTATTGCCTATTAGCTAATTGCTTCTTTTACCTTTTTTAAGAATTTTTCTCTGTTAACTATGAATCGCTCATGCTGACCTTCGCCTATTTTCTTATCATTCCAATACGCTTCAACCGTAAATCTTAATTTTCTACCAGATACCTCAATGAGTTTTACTTTAACAGTAATTTCAGCACCAAGCGGAGCTGCTCTTAGATGAGAAACCTCAACACGAGTTCCAACCGTGGTATAACCTTCTGGTAGATATTCTTCTACAAGAAGTCTAGCAGCATTTTCCATCATCATTATCATCGATGGCGTTGATAATACACTTACGTCACCACTACCTAAAAACTTTGCAGTGTGCTCTTCTTTAACAGTATATTTTCTTTCTCCTTCTAATCCTTCTTTTAGGTTGAATTCCATAGCAACCACCAGTTATTATCTCCATACCTTCTTAATATATATTTTTGTGGCACAAAATCTTAGGATATTTGATACAAAAAATCCTGTAATATATCAATATATAGATATTTTTATATATCTATATATTAAGCTAGCTAATAGTGAATATATAGTTTAATGGAGGAGTTCTATGTCCACAACAGTTCTGGTTAAAAAAAGCACTCTAAAACTTCTAGAAAAGGCTAAAAAACTATTGAATGCAAAGTCGTATGACGAGGTCATTCGAAAAGCTTTAGAGAAAATTTTTGATACACCAGACAATATGTTTGGTGTTGACCAAGGGAAAATTTCAAGCTTCAGAGAGGAAGATCGAATATTCTAATGAGGTGATAAATATTATAGTAGTTGTTGATTCTTGGTCGTGGATAGAATATTTTATAGGTTCTAAGCATGGAGCTGTTGTTGCAAAATATATTGAAAAAGAAGATTGTTATATTCCATCAATCGTGCTAGTGGAAATAGCTGGAAAATATGTACGTGAGAACTTTCCAGAATCTGAAGTGAGGAAAAGAATAATTTTTATTACTAAAAAGAGTGAGATTGTCGAATTAAATATAGAGCTTGCTATTATGGGAGGGAAATGTTGGATCGAATTAAGAAATATTGCAAAGCAAAAAGGGTTAAGTAAACTACCAAGCCTGGCTGATGGAATTATTTTGGCAACAGCTAGGTATCTTGGAGGAAAAGTATTAACTGGTGATGAGCATTTTAGATTTTTGGACGACGATGTTATTTTTATAGGAAAAAATGACTAAGTTTTTAATTATTACAAAAAATACATTAAAGCTATCTTTCGACCCTACTCCTTCGTTTAAGTTCCATATAAATATTATATGCAACACGCTCATCTACATTAAATTTGGAAGCTATATACTCAATGGTGATAGTCTCTCCTCTTAAAATGTCACCTCTTATTTCATCTTGAAGATAATTAAAAGTAACAAAGGTATTATCGTTGATATAAATTCCTGGAAACCCGGTCACTATTAGTGTATTTAAGAAATTACGAGCTAATTGGATTGTAACATTGCACTCCTTTGCTATTTCTTCAAGAGTAATTTTGCCCCTTCTGTTAATTATGCTTCCTAATCTGCTAAGTTCTATGAAAATTTTACTTTTAGGAATCAAAATGAAATTAACATCGGGATGTTTTTCAAGAGCTTTTCTTACAATTCGTTCTGCCTCTGGTATACCAACATTAAATAAATTAGCAATCTCAGAAAGATCAATTGTTATAGATTTTAGAATTTTTTCTTTAAGTGTTTCCTCAGGCAGCATTTAAAGACTCTCCTAAAATAATAAAAATGATAAAAAATTATTCCTAAACTATTTTAAAGAAATTCCTTCTTTCTCAAGGACTTCAAGAATGTCACTCAACTCGAGTTCTTTAAGTTTCTTTACTGTTGGCCAACCAGTCTCTTTGTCCCAACCTCGTAGTTCATAGTATTGATTTAGCATATAATCCAATTCGACCATTGGAGGTTCTGTGCTACCATCAACTTTTGGAACAATCTTAATTTCCTTCAGATCTTTGTCTGGATCAAACATTTTAAGTGGCTCATTCATTATACGATAAGGTAGTTTATCATCCTTTCTTGAGTATCCGTGCCTAGCGTTATATGCTCGTTCCAAGTTAACAATACGCTCACCTATTTTTAGCAACACGTCTGTTGAGAATTCAACACCAGTCAGATATGTTAAGCCCTCTGCAACATCTTCTGGAAATATTGCCCAAGTCTCAGAAGTTGTAAATTTGCAAATACCAACTGCATCACTAATAGCACAGAAATTCTCAGACACAACAACCATATTTGCTTTATATTTAGGTGAGCGTGGATTCAGCATTTCATTTAACCATTCCTCTGGAAATAGCTTCTTTGCAGCTTCATAATTCTGAGCAACAGCTAGTGTTGGAAGGGCATATAAATGATCAGCTCCTCTATTTGAAACGGCATGGCCTAAACCGAACCCTCTCGTTGCACGAGGCTCTTGTCTTGGTAGCTCAACTCCCTTAACCGTCATTAAATATTTTTCAGATCCCTTTCCAATCTTCTTAGCTGCAATTTCAGATCCTTCGGCTAAGATATCACCGATACCTTTTCTAAATCCAATCATTTTAATCAGTTCAATAGCTGCTTCACCATTACCCCACGTTAAATCAAGACCCACATCCTCTTTAGTTAGGATTCCCCGTTCATATAATTCCATTGCCCAAGCCATTGTAACACCAGTACTTATAGCATCAAGTCCTAAATCATTTGCAAGAATATTAAGCTTAGCAACCGTATTTAGATCAGAGATCCATAACATAGGACCCAAGCTATCAATGGTTTCATATTCCATGCCCTCAAATATCACATTATCGACTTTTATGAGTCGCCCGCAATGTATCGGACAAGCAAAGCATGATGTAGGTCTAACTAAGATAGTTTTTGATATTTTCATGCCATCAAGCTCATTCGCAAATGGAACATTACCTAACTGATGATTTTTTGCTGGTAAATCACCTTTGAAGTTTTTCCATGCAACTAAAATTGATGTCCCGTATTCACCGTAAGCCTTAGCTCCTTCATTATTCCTTATTTTTTCATTTACATCCTTTACTTTTTCTTTGAACTTTTCTTCGTTTGCTATATTGATTTTCTTCGTTCCCAAGGCGACTATTGCTTTAAGCCTCTTAGATCCCATAATAGCGCCTATTCCAGTTCTAGCAGCAGCTCTGCCATCATGAATCACTGCGGCAATTCGTGAAAGTTTTTCTCCAGCGGGGCCAATGGATGCTACTTTACTTTTCTTGCCGTGTTCATCAATTAGGATTTTTTCAACTTCTGATGTCATTTTCCCCCAAAGATGTTCAGCATTCTTTATTTCCACAGTGTCATCTGTTATAAGAAGATAAACTGGTTTTTCACTCTTGCCTTTAATAATAATCATGTCAAAACCTGTCGCTTTTAATGAGGCACCAAAGAACCCACCAAAGTGGGCATACCCTAAAGCATTTGTTAGAGGAGATTTCGCAGCTATAGTTGTTCTAGAGGCAGTAGGCCAGAGAGTGCCTAGAAATGGACCCACTGAAAATATTAGAAGATTATCTGGTGAAAATGGATCTACACTTGGTGGAACTTGATCAAAAAGTATTTTTGAAGCGAAACCACGACCACCTAAGTATTTAAGTGCGAGAGCTTTTAAAAGCTCTTTAGTATCAACTTTGGATTTTGATAAATCAACAACAGCATACTTACCATTCCAGCCATACCACATAGTAACTTCACCTAAGAACATTTATAAAAACGTATTACTAATGAGCAAATAAACCTATTTTCTCGATATATTTTAAGGTAATTCCTCTAAAGTCGCTAAGAGAACTGTAATTCTTTCGTTCCATAAAATCCTTTAATTCATCTATTATTTCATTTATCACTTTTACACCCTTTTGTAGAACAATAGTACAAAGTTGTACAGCATGTGCACCAGCCATTACCATCTTTACTACATCTAGTCCACGAGTAATTCCACCTACTCCAAAAATTGGAATCTTTACTCTTTGAGCAATACCAGCAACTGTTCTTAATGCGAATGGTCTAATTGCATGTCCAGACAACCAGCCCTCTCCACTAGGACTACCCAAATAAGGTTTACCAGTTTCAGGATTTATTTCTAGGACAGGGCCTACAGAGTCGATCGCTGTTATCGCATCAGCTCCTAACTCTTCTGCTTTCTTAGCAACATTAAAAACCTCATCTTTCCAATTTGCACTTAGTTTAACAGATATAGGAAGATCTGTTTTAGGTCTAGCGACCTTAAGCATTGGGATTATTTGAGAAGCATCATATGAAACCAACTCAATCATGTCAGCACCACTATCTTTAACTAGAGGGACTATTGTTTCAGCATCCTTTACAGAGAGCCCTATGCTAGCAATTACACGTATTCCGTATGATTTAGCTAATTTTATTTCCTTTTCTAACCACTGTTCATACGGCAAATCTGACCATTTTTCAGCATTAATTAATATAAGGTCATCAACTTTTGCAACAGCTGGTTTTGGATTTACGGCTGGAACTAAATTTAGCGTCTTTGTTACAACCCCCGCTACGCCAGCTTCAGCAACTCTCTTTATCGTTTTGTGATCTCTTGTTAAAGGACATGAACTAATAATTATTGGATTTTTAAATTTAACACCAGCAATATCTACACTTAAGTCTAAACTCATTAGGATCCACCAGCTTTTTTCTTTATTAAATCCCAAAACTGTTCTGCTACTTCACTTAACTTCGTTTTTGCTTCAGTCTCATCAACTGTAAGAATCTGTCTATCTTTCATTACTAGGTTGCCATTAATAAATACATCATTTACAAAGGATCCCTCTCCAAAAACAACAAGCTGCGTGACTAAGTTTTCTTCATTTACGGGTGTCGGAAGTTTTGGCTTTACTGTGATTATATCTGCAAGTTTACCAGGAGTTATAGACCCTATTAGATCCTGCATTCCAATAACTTTTGCATTATTGATAGTTGCCATTTTCATTACAACATCTGCAGGCATGACACTTGCATCTTTCATATTTGCTTTATGAATCAAAAACGCAAATCGCATAACGTGAAACATATCTACGATGTATCCATCAGTTCCTAGACCTACTGTAAGACCTTCCTCTAGCATTTGAGGAATTGGTGCTATGCCTCCTCCAACCTCGCAATTGCTTACGGGCATGTGAGAAATTTTCACATCGTACTTTTTGAGAGTCTTAATTTCTTTTGGAGTTGTTTGGACACACTGCGATGCAAGAACATCCGGGCCAAGAAAGCCTATTTCTTCATACAATTCAACTGGAAGTTTTCTGTATTTTACCAAGGCATGAATTGTTTCATAATCACCCTCTTCTAAGTGGAGATGTATTCCTGCTTTATATTGATTAGCTAACTCACGCACTTTCTTTAAAAAGTCAGGGCTACATGTAAAAGTTGTATGGATACAGAACATACCTCTCGTTAGGGACTCTTTAGACACATTATGCTTCTTAATGAATTCTAAATTTTCTTTGATCCCTAACTCACCATTCTCCTTACTTATACGCTCAGTGGCTTCGAAGCTTAGAATAGAGCGAATCCCAACTTCTTCTGTTGCTTTTGCCTCAACATCCAATGCCCCAGGTATTGCATAGGGTGCTTCCAATATATCAGCATGCGTTGTTGTTCCAGTTTTTATCATCTCTATTGATGCAACCTTAGCGGCATGGTATATCATGTCTTTATCTAATAAGTTCTCAACATATGGCCACCAAAACGCTTCTAGAAATCCAATAAATGTAGATGGTACATCTGGAATTGGCATTCCGTGGGATAAAACACCATACATATGATTATGGCTCGATATCAAACCTGGCATAACGATCTTATCAGATGCGTCGAATACCTCAGTACCGGGATATTCTTTGATTACTTTCTCATACTCTCCAACATATATTATTTTGTTTTCTTTAACAACAACTGCGCCATCCTTAATAAGTCCATATTGAGGATCCATTGTTAATAAATATTTACTTCTGATAATGAGACTCATACTAACCACCTGCAATAATTTATTATTCTGAAATTTAAAAAATTTATACGAAATATTTCTTATTCTTACAATTATGATAATTACGAAAATCAAAATCTGTAAAAATTATAATTTATTTGAAGAGTCTATTATTTGATATTAAAAAATTAGAATGGACCATAGTTAACACTTAAACCAATAACTCTCTAAGACACTAAAAATCCAAAAAACAGTGCATAGAACTGACTTTTGATTTGATTTATATAAAAAAGAAAAAACAAAAATTTAATTATGGCTTTGGAGCATTTGGATCTACGCCTTCAACATAGAAGTTAATTGACCATAGCTGGTCATGAGTTGCTCTCTGACCGTCAGCTAGCCATTGGGTGCCATTCTGGAAGTTAATTGGTCCTGTGTATGGATCAAAGACTACAGTTTCTTCGCTCATTAATTCAAGTAGTTCGAAGACAAGATCATATACGCTTATTTGTTCGCCAGTTATTGGATGAGTTGCCATCTTGTTCTTTAGTATATTTTCGAATCTTGGATTTATTGGAACACCAAAGTCAGCGCCTAACTCGACAGCACCTTCCTTCAGCATCCACCAGTAGTCAACATTTTCTAAGTTAGTTGTGTTATAAGCACCAGAGTACACCTTAGATAGTATGTCTTCATATATAACCTCCCAGTGAACTAGCTGACCGCTAACAACAACATCCGTACCGAATTTTAGCATAGGACTGTAGTGTGCGAATACAAGAACTGTTCTATTCGCCTGATCATATAGGCTTTGAGCATATTCAACTATTGCAGCAGAGTCCTCAGTAAATGCGATAGCATCAACATTATCGTCAAATACTAATGATTCGGCAGCATCTCTTGCTTTGGTTGGATCATACCAAGCGTGAATAACTCTTATGTGAACTGTAACATTTGGATTTACTGTTCTTGCACCCAATACAAATGCATTTATATGTCTGACAACTTCTGGGGTTAAGTGAGCCGCCACATAGCCTATGTGGCTTGTATTTGTAAGTGCGCCAGCCATAAGACCGTTAAGATAGTATAGCTGATAGAACTCAGCGAAGTAGGTACCCATGTTCTTCCATCGTTTGTATCCAGAGCAGTGGAAGAATATTTTATCTGGATAATTCTGAGCAGCTTCTAACGTCGGATCCATAAATCCAAAGCTTGTAGTGAATATTACATCAGCACCCTGGTTTATGAGATTTTCAATGTAGCTCAATGCTTGACCTTCAGGAACGCTCTCTGCATAAATAGTCTCTAGCCAGTCAAACTTTTCATCAACCCATTGTCGACCATAGTCATGCGCATAGGTCCAACCAATGTCACCAACAGGTCCAATGTAAATGAATCCGGCCTTTAGGACTCTTTTAGCACCTGGAGGTGGAGCAACTGCTGGCAGTGCAAAGTAACCGATACCAGCACCTATAAGAATACCCACTATAAGGACTACTGCGAGAGACAATAGCTTACCTTTCTCTGCCATAGAGCATCACCTAAAGAGTTGACTCAAATAACTCTTAGCTTGGGAGCTACTATTTAAAATTTTAGGAAAAAGAAATAAAGCAAATTGAAATTATAATAAATATTTTTTATCAAATTTTAGAACAAATTATTAAAATTTTTTATTTTTCAGAGCACTTGTAAAAAATATGCCTCAAAAAATCAAATTTCAGCCCCTTTTGAAAAATAAAGCTGCGTATTCACTTATCAGCCTCATGCACCTAGATCCAGAAAAGCCATCTCCCGCCCCTTTCACTCCGAAACACGGCGCCAACCAACCCGCAAATCGAAAAGTTGAAAACATCCCCCTTATCACTACATTTGGTGAGTGCAATGAACCTCTTACTGTACACAAAACGTATGACGATACCTGAAATAAGAGCCTTACTCGATGTGGCTTCAATACCAACACATACG
>JBECUL010000039.1:0-21341 GCA_040225955.1 Candidatus Asgardarchaeum abyssi
ATCGGCGGTGAAGAGGATGTTTGGTGAGACGGTGCGGGCACACAAGTGGGACCAGATGGTCAAGGAGGTGATATTCCGTTTCATATTTTATAACGTTGTTATATCGATATGAAGGGTGTTGATGTGAGGCTCGTGGGAACCTGAGTTGAGTTCGAATGTGAAGTCATCTCAGACTCAAACTTTATTTGTTCAACAAAGCATCAGACCCTTAAAATTTATAAGAGGAAAGGAATATAGTTTATATCGGTGAAAGTATGGGGACTGGGACTAAGAGATTTCGAATATTAGTTGACATACTAATCCTTCTACTAGTGGCTGTAGTTTTTAATCTTTCTGGGTTTCTCTTTATGGCATATTTGTCTGCATATCCGCTTATAGGAAGCATAATCGGCATGATTTCGTATCCACTATGCATAGCATTAGTAATATACATTGCTACGCTCTTAAGCAACAATAATAATACAAAATAAGATAAAATACTATTTATCTTATTTTTATAACTTCACCTTACGTATTTTAGTTTCACCTATTATCATAATTATTAATCCGATTAATGCTATCAACAGAGCGGGAAAACGCCACAAATACCAAACTATTTCAGAAGGAAACGTGTATATATTAGAGAACTCAACAGCGAACTTAATGAGTTCACAAGCTAATCCAAAAAACACAGCAATTTCAAGAATCAATATACCTTTATTGAAATATCTATAACTTTTTTCTAACTCCTTGGCCTTGATATAGGTATTTTTATCAACATCGTCCTGATATATTGGAGTAATGAATCCATGCTCTCTTACAATATTCTTAATGAGTCTATTGGTGAAGCCCTTTATTTTCTCATGGTCTTCTCCAACAATTTCCAGAATATATTTATCCTTTCTGTAACGATAGCTACCAAATGTGAAGACGGTCCCAATTATCCATACTATAGCAAGGGACATAAGAAATATTGCCATAAAGGAGAATATCACAAGAAGAAAAATTTCAATATCGTGGATTATATCAGAAACATGTATTAAACTAGACCATCCTTCACCTCTCTTGGTCTCTTTATTTTTCTTCTTATAATAACTTGTAGTAGTCCAGCCTGCTTTTAGAAGATAGAAAGTCCCTATCGAGTTTATAGTTCCACTTGTTCTCTTGTGATATCTGGTATATGATACAAAATAATCTGTTGATCTCTTAATAAGCTCCAATATACGTTCTCTACTAATGCCTTGGATATAGATTGTTTTTTCTATCACTAAGCATCAACCTTAAGAATAGTATATGAAACCTTTTTATTTTTAACTTTTACTTTATAGCACAATGTTTTTGCTGAAACTACCAGTACAAGTTTCTACAATTCATTAATATATATCTATGAAACTGGCTGAAAATGGTGTTACCACAAATTATTCGTAACTCCTTAATATACGTCTCACCAACAAAATTGAAGCTCATTTATAATGATATGCAAAATACAAAAAAGTGAATAAATAGTATTGGTTATGTCAATATTATTGATGGCTTTCCGGGAATTGCTTGTTTTGCCTTTGGATCTGTTGACTCTTCAGCGAATTGAACTTCTATGCCTTCTAATTCTGTTTCCTCTTTTATGTAATTCTCTAAGACATTGAATACCTTCCTTTCATCCTCTGGATTTGCAAATGGCCAGAATCTTTGAGCTTTAGCTATTTTATTGACCATTGCTTTTACTTCATTTGCTTTCTTCTTAAATTCATCTTTTTGCATTAAGAACTTCATCATATCTCGCATGTTGGGAGCTACATTATTTTCTACTAATGATTTCACCGCATCATATTTCCATTTTTCAGCCAGCATAATAATGGCCTTTTTGGGCTTAGTCTTCAGTAGACCCATTATCTCCTTAATGTCTGCAATTGTATTATCAATCATTTTGAATATTCTCTCAATATTCTCGTCGATTAATGATTCATCAGGCGCTGGCCATTTTTCAACAGAGATAAATGTTGTGTTCCCCATGCGTTCCCATATTTCCTCAGCCGTATGAGGTATTACTGGTGCCATCATACGTATCCACTTATCCAAAATGTACCAGTATATGTTGTACTTTTCATCTTCGGGAACGCCCCTTGCCATCTTCTCGTATTTTGATAACATTGACAATATATCGAAAAATCCTTTAACAATAGCAGTCCTGAATGACATTGCCTCATACGCTTTAGTAACTTCTCTTATTGTTGTGTTAATTCTTGATAATAGCCATTTACTCGGATAGCTTATTTTTTCGGGATCTATTGGCTCTCGTTTTGACTTTTCTAAAACGTTCTGTATCCATAGCCAGAATTGGTGCAATTTTCGCCTAACAGTGACAACCTCTTTTTCTCTCCAATCAACAACAACGCCTAGATCTGCCGCAGAGGCTATGTATAATCTGTATAGGTCTGAAGAGTATCTTTTTGGTACTTCAGCTAATGGGATAACATTACCTAATGATTTTGCCATTTTTCTTCCTTCGCGGATAACAACTTCGTTCAACGTAATTTTCCTAGGCCAATACTTTTCTGGGAATATCGCAACATGGTGAAATATGAAGAATGACAGATGATTTGAGATATGAGGTGGAGCCGTGTGCCTATGGTCATTGGGATACCAGTATTGAAATTCAGCTTGTATGGTCCGTAACACGTCTTCTGGAATTCCAGTCTTCTTAGCTACATCCTTAACATCACCATTATTTAGGAATACAAAGTCCCAGAACTCATAGGTTAGTTGCTCTGGCTTTATGTTATATTTCTTAATATTATTAATGACCGTATAGAATGCCATATAGATCGTACTGTCCGAAAGAGATTCTATTATCCAAGACTTATCAAATGGTAATGGAGTCCCCAATCCTCTTTTTCGTGCACACGGACGCTCTCTCAGCCAGTCAAATGTTGCTTCAAACAAGTTCCTATAGGTCTCTGGAATTATAGTCATGTTGTTTAGACACTTGAATGCTTGTTCTTTCCACCACTTAACACCGTAATCAATAAACCACTGGTCAGGCATTACCGCAACTATAACCTCACCGCCACATCGGCAGAAAACAGGTAGCTCCTTCGCGGTTACCTCATAGATTATATCAAACCATCCCTTTTCCTTGAAAAACTTAATTACATCCTCCTTAATTTCAGATATCTTCTTTCCAGAAAAGGGGCCACAGTTGTCTTTCATTATTCCATGATAGTATTCACTCTTATATATCTCCTCAGTAGCTTTATCCAACAACTCAGTTTCTTCTTGAGACTTAATACCCATCTTTTCACATATCTCAACAGCAGGATAATCTCCGAATCCGTCAATCTTGATTATTGATATGGGTTCCATATCCTCAACTATTTTAGGATCTAATCCATATTTCTTCAAAATTTCTGGATTGCGTTTTAGGTCGTATAGTCCCATCCAATCATAGGGGGCATGCCCTGGTACAGAATAGACTACTCCAGTTGCATGATTTACATTAACAAATGTAGCTGGCAATACAGGCACTCTAACACCAGTTGGAGCTTCAACATATATCCCTAGTAATTCAGCTCCCTTAAATTCCTTAATTATCTCAACTTTTCTATCTTGCATCATTAACTTCTCTGCAGATCTCTTTGAGACTATCCATACTTCTCCATCTACCTTAGCCTCAACATAGACTTTTTCTGGATGAACCCAGACATTTGTTACACCATATATGGTCTCCGGTCTTAGAGTTGCGGCCACTAAAAATTTTCCATCTTCAGTCTTAAACTTCACAGCAACAAACTCAGCAACATCCGCTTCTATAACGTCGCCGCCTTTTATGTCGTCTTCACCTACAGCATTTTTATGCTTTGGACAATATAGCACAGGATACTTCCCTTTCTTGATTAAACCCTTTTCTGCTAACTTTTTAAATTGCCAAGTAATAAACTGGTTGTATTCAGGATCTCCAGTTGTGAATACTCTCTGCCAGTCGATGCCAAATCCTAACGCTTTAAAGTCATTTATGATTACTTTTGAAAAGAACTTTGCTACATTCCAAGGCTCTCTGAAAGACTCTACTATCTCGTTTATCTTTTTATGATCTTTCTCGTACAAGCTAACATAATAGGTGTACAAGTCTATTGTATCTTTATCACCCTCAACTATTCTAGCAGAGATACCTTCAATAGGTGTTCCAGTAATATGAAACGCCATAGGCCATAATACATTATATCCTTTCATTCTCATAAAGCGACCAAAGATATCAGCAGTTGTGTAAGTTCTGCCGTGCCCGATATGTAAAGGGCCGCTAGCATAGGGATAAGGAACCGTTAGAAAGTATTTTGGTTTACTTGGATCTGGTTTTGCATCAAAAACTTTTGCATCTTCCCACTTCTTTTGCCATTTAGCTTCTATTCTTCTTAACTCGTTTAGAAACCCTTCTGACATACTCTCAGCTCACCTCGATTTGTTCTTCCAGCAAAATTAGAGAGAGATGATATATTAATAACTAAGCCAGAAGAAGACATAAAACATCTACTGCTAATGGAGAACGTAAATCCTCCACATACACAAACCTCATTTAAACAGTTTGCACTTTTGATATTAAAAGATTTCGTAATAAATAATTAGCGATTGAAATAAGCAAACAGTATGTAAAACCTATAAGGCCTTTCTCTTTGGATATCAAATAGTTTCTCTCTACCTTGTGTATCAAATTCTGAATTATTAGGAATATCTCGAGAAAAGAGTGAAATGCTTAATTCTCTCACTCTTAAGATTTGACTTATGAATCATATTTATAAATGTGAAATTGCACGTAAACGGGGATAACTATGGAAGTGATTAGTTTTAGGATACCCAAGGAACTTAAGGAAAAAAATGAAGAAATTCAAACATGTTAACTGGAGTAAAGCTATACGGGAGAAGATAGAAGAAATTATTGAGAAAGAAGAAAGTCGAAACCTTGCGATAGCTCTTTTATTGAACGAAAAAGCAGTAATTACCCTGATGAGGAATGGAGTAGCACCGATGAAATTCGAAAGTGGAGGGAATCTATCAGATGGAAATCGTAGTTGATGCTAGTGTGGTTGCCAAGTGGTATTTAATAGAAGATTTCCGTGAAGATGCTTTAAAATTAAGAGATGATTATATTCGAGGTCATATAAAGCTTATAGCACCTATGATTTTACCATTCGAAGTACTAAATGCAATTCGTTTTTCTAAGAGGAATATTGATGATGAGATTTTAATAAATGTTGGAGAGAGCTTACTTTATTACGATATTTCTTTATTCTCTATCACTAAGGACTTTTTACATGAGATTATCAAAAGTTGTATAGCTAATGGTATAACAGTTTATGATGCAGATTATGTATCTCTTGCAAAACTTAGAAAGTCTATTTTATTTACAGCAAATCAAAAATTAATCGATAGATTAAATAAAGAATACAAAGGCTACATAATGCACATTAAAGAATATCCAAGATTTTCGAAGCGAAACATAAAAAATTGATATTTAAGATATGAGCAATGCTTTAATGCTTTCTAGAAAAACGATAGCTCTCGATTACAATCTCATTTAGTAGGAAAAAGAAGGGAATCGAAATCGTCAATATTATGTTTTCTCTGTACATCTCAAATATTATGAACATAACAATGTAGAATATGTGAAAGCTTAATGGTACAAGCTTATATGCACAATCTACATTTTTTGGAGTCGGTTTAAAGTGTATAGACCCTATTATAACAATTGTGAGAAAAAGAGAGAATTGAAAGACAAAAATCCATAACTGGTTTGTAGGATCATACAATTGAAAACCACTTATAAAAACAATCATTGTAACTAATAGGGATGTTGCCATTAATATATATGCAACAAAGGGTAGTGCCACTACAGTAGTGATAAAATACGTGCGCATGTCTTTAATTTTCTTTCTTGCTATTCTGCAAAGTAATGAGTAGTAGAAAACGACAAACATCCAGCCAACAAAGTTTCCAGCCGGAACTCCAAACCATCCCTCATTAAAAGAAATTCCCCAATACCAGAATCCCAATCTTATTGCAACAACATCCATTGATAAGTCAATGAGTATTGCAAGAATGGAGTCGAAAAATGGCTTTATCTCTTCTTTTAATCCAAATGAATCAGATATTCCCATGCAAGAGTATATTATCCCGGCCCATCCAAGAGCAACGGCCACGGGAACACCAGCAATCATGAATAAAAAATCATCGCTATAGAAATATGTACCAAAAAGCATTATATTTGCAGCTTCTAATAATAGTCCATAGAAACATCCTCCTATAAGCTCAAATAGGTATTTCTTCCCTCGCCTCACAGCATGATATACAAGGACTGAAAAGAGAGAAATGCTGAAAAAGTCAGCAACGTAAAACACCCAACTTGACATACAATAAGGTTAATAGTTTTAATTATTTAATTTTAATGCTAGTTGCCTTTAATTTTTTTTCTAATTAGGTATCAAATATTTAATATTTATTACATATGATTTTATTCTCATAACTAGATAAAGCTTTTATAGCCTATTTTATGAAATTATGTGCTAGGTAATAGGGGTACATATTATGAGTCATCAAGAGAATAATTCAAACGTATTTCCGTTGCTTCTTATTGGTGCATTGTCAATGTTTTTCGCAGAGGTATCTTCTGGTGCTTCTGTTTTATGGTTTATTGACACATGGGGGATTTTCGTAACATTTCCGCTTTACTGGAGTCACACTCTATTCTTTTTCAACATTGCACTAAGGTGCAGGAAGCTTGATTTCACGTCGCTATACCTTCTTGGAACATTGTTTGGACTCTATGAGTCATGGATAACGAAGGTTATTTGGGCTGGTTATTTTGGCCAGTCGCTAGGATGGGGACAATTGCGGGATTTGCGATTGCGGAGCTGCTTGTTATTGTATTTTTCTGGCACCCGATAATGTCATTTATTGTTCTAATATTTGTCTTTGAAATTCTTTCTCTTTCTGCGAGTTCTGAGGTACCTGTGAAGGATAAAATTCTCTTAGAGCGTGTAGCGTTTTTTGTGAAAAGTAGGAGAAATTGGGGTTCAGTAGATGTCCGATTGGTGAGTGAACATCCACCTTGGGCCTCATCAGCCTCAGCTCCCTCTGGGTTCATGGGGAGCAAGTCATTGGTCTTGACCCCGTTCAGGGTAACCCCACAAGCCCCACATCATATTGTCCTTTCGGTGCTTTATTGCCACCACATTCAGGTATTACCTCAATACTCACAAATATCACAAAATATTTAACTGTTTCGAAAGGCTTATAGCACTGCTTATAACACTGATCGGTGCGGTTTTTCTTTCAGTCAATGCTGGTTTTAATCTCATAGCTGCAAAGCTAACTGTTCTTGGAAGTGTTGCAATTATTTTTGTATTCTACTTTTTAAGCAAAAGGAAACTGGGCTCTAGGCTCTCAATATATTCACTTCAGTTAGGGAAGAAAGGATTCACGACAGTTATTATTTACTTGATATTACTTTACGCAATTATGTTTCCACTTCTTCTTCCAGAAAGAATTCCCTCCTTGATCACGATATTGCTGACGATAGTGTTCTACATTGTTATTATTTTACTATTTTACATTCATAAGCCAGCTAGTGGCAACACTCATAGTAGTTTTGAAACTTCAGTTGACACAAGTGTTTTATTTACTGTTAAGGATCTAAGGAGATTGCTTATTCTTCTCATTGTATTGATTCCTGTTATGTGCATATTGCCCGTGATTTCTGCTACTCTGATGATAGTGCTTTATCTAGGTACCATTTTTCTTGGTATCATTTTGATTATTACCACGAGCTTGAAGGTAATAAAGGAAATATTAGAAAATAGAAATTTTTAATATGATGGCAATCGAATATCAACACGCATCTTCACAAAGCCGAAACATTCGGCATAAGATTTAAATAGCAGTAAGATAATTATTTGCCAAGGTGACTTTTGTGATGGGTGAGTACCAAACAACTGGGCTTAAAGAAATTTCAGGTTAATAAGAAAAGCGAGTCCCTAGGGTTACTTCTACTTCTGAGAAAAGTTATTTTAAACAGACGAGAGTATTCATGCTGTTTTTTCAAAATAGCCATCTATAAAGTTTTAAGAGGTGTCTATTGTGGACTCTAAGAAAATTATCTTACCAAACGGCAAAGTTGTAGAAGGAGATGTTGGAAAACGAATAATAGATGTTATCCCTGATGATATAAACCTCTTAGTGGCCAAGGTTAACGACAAATTGTTAGACCTAACTTCAGTTATCAAAGAAGATTTTGGAGAGATAAAGATCTTAGACTTTAGCAGTCCTGAGGGGCGAGAAACCTACTGGCATACCACTTCACACATAATGGCTCAAGCAGTTAAGGAATTATTCCCAGACTATATGCTAGGCATAGGACCTCCTATTGAGGAGGGGTTCTATTATGATTTTTATACTGGTGGCAAATCCTTCAGCAGTGAAGATATAGAAAGAATTGAAGAGAAAATGAAGGAAATCGTTGCAAGAAAGCTACCACTCATTAGAAAAGAAATATCAAAAGAGGAAGCGAGAAGACTTTTTAAGGACAGAAATGAAGAATTTAAGCTACGTCTGTTGGATGAAATTGAGGATGAAATTGTAAGCGTGTACTGGCAAGGAGACTTTGTTGATCTGTGTCGTGGACCACATCTTCCACATACTGGATATGTTAAGCATTTTAAGTTAACTTTGACTGCATCGGCATACTGGCATGGATTAGAAAGTGAGCCAGTAATGCAAAGAATTTATGGTATATCATTTCCAGAAAAGTCAATGCTCGACGAATACCTAACGAGACTTGAAGAAATTAAGAAGAGAGACCATAGACGCTTAGGTGTGCAATTAGATTTATTTAGCACTCACGAATTACTTGGAGCAGGGCTAGTTCTTTGGCATCCGAAAGGTGCTATTTTAAGAGAGTTAATTCAGAGGTACCTTGTTGACCTGCACTTAAGCAGAGGATATGAAATTGTTGTAACGCCACATATTGCCAAATCTGATTTATATAAGACCTCGGGGCATTTAGATTTTTACAGGGAAAACATGTATCTTTTTGATATAGAGGGTGTAAAATATGCACTAAAGCCAATGAACTGTCCAATGCATATACTAATTTACAAGAGAAAAGTTCATAGTTATAAAGATTTGCCAGTAAGGTATTTCGAATTAGGAACAGTATATCGGTATGAAAGATCTGGTGTACTAAAAGGGCTTCTAAGAGTCCGTGGATTTACCCAGGACGATGCTCACATATTCTGCCGTCCCGATCAGTTAGAAGACGAGATAATAGGCTTAATTGAGCTCATGATGGATATTTATAGAGACTTTGGTTTTGTGGAATTTGAGGCAGTTTTATCTACAAGAGACCCAGATAAACCAGAAGAATTTATGGGTACTGACGAAATTTGGGAGCATGCTGAGTCTAAGCTAAAAGCAGCCCTCGAGAAGAAGGGAATTAAGTACAAAATTGCGGTTGGTGAAGCTGCATTCTATGGCCCAAAAATAGATGCTCACTTTAGAGATTCGCTTAATAGGTTATGGCAATGCGCAACTATACAAGTTGACTTTAATTTGCCTCAGAGATTCAAAGTAACTTACATAGACGTTAACAATGAAGAGAAGCTTGTTGTTATGCTTCATCGAGCATTACTAGGCTCGATAGAGCGTTTCGTTGGGTTATTAGTCGAACAATATGGTGGTGCCTTACCATTATGGGTAGCTCCAGTACAAGCGGTTATTATTCCAGTTAGCGATCCAGTATTGGGTTATGCAAAACAAGTTCATGATAGACTTAAGAAGGCAGGAATTCGAGTTGAACTTGATGATTCAAAGGAAACTGTTTCCTATAAGGTGAGATTACATATCACCAACAAAATACCATACATCTTAGTAGTTGGTAAGAGAGAAGAAAGTTCTGGAACAGTCGCTGTTAGAATCAGAGGAAAAGAAGGACAAAAAGTAATGAGCATTGACGAATTCATAAACTATGTAAAGGAGAAGGTTGAGAGTAAGTCCATAGAATATTAATTATTCCATTTTTCTTTTTAATTGAATTTAGAATTTTAAATTCTGTTAAATCGATATTTTTATTTTTACATCCTATTGATTATAGGAAGATTTGTGATCATTCATTATTTTTCTCATGGAGACCTCAAAATATGAGAAGCTCGAATGCACAGCTCATAAAGTTGTTTAAACGGCTACTAATTGCAAACTTTTTGCTAAGTGTGAGTTCATCAGCTTCGTGGCTTTATTTTTCAATATATATCTACGAAATATCCAAGGATATTTTGGCTGTAGCTTATATATGGATTCTATCAAGCATCTTATGGATGATAGTTGAAACAATTTGGGGTTATCTTGGTGATATAACAAAAAGAAGATGTTTACTCGCAATCATAGCTACTTTCTTTTATACTTCTCTTTTGTTTTCATTCTTTATCGTCCGTGAGCCATACCTGTTAGTAATATTATACACCATCACAACTTCATTTTTAGGTGGGTATATTGTAAGCTCTAACTCTCTAGGAACTTTATTAAGAGAAGAAAAGCACGGAGAGGCTGTTGGCTTTATGTCAGGAATTTATGCGTTATCATCTTTCATAGGAAATATGATTGGCAGCTTTTCTAGCGTTATTGATCCTTCTTTAAAACTTTTATATAGCGTCGTAATAATAATCGGGTTCTTAACAATTCCTGTACTATTTCCGATTTCTAAAGCAGAGAAAACTATAACTTTTGAAGCTACGCCTAGAGAGACTATTAAAGGCGGCTACTTTAAACTGCTTAAGGATAAGAGAATTCTACTTGTCGTTATATCAACAATCGTATTTAATATCTCAACGGCATTCGCTTGGTCATATTTTGGAGTTTACTATGTGAGCTCACTTAAAGGAAGCTATTTCCTTTATGGGCTATCAAACTCTGCAGTTTCCTTTATTGCTGCGATTCTATCTCCAGTATTAGGTAAATTTGCAGAAAGAGGAATTTTAGGACTTCTTGCAGTCTTTTTATACTCTTTCATAGCTTTATATTTATATAACCTTGGCATCATATATATTCAAGACCCGATACTTATTCTCTTCTTCGTATCAATACCATTTTATGTTGGATTTAGCATCGCGCAATATATCGTTATCTCGAATCTTACCAGTGATGAAAATAGAAGTCGTGTTATTTCAATATTTCACACATCAGAGTTTATAGGCTCACTAGTGGGGTCTCTAGCTCTATTGTACCTCACATATCAATTACGTGCACTACCATTAAGAGAACTTGTTGTGACTGTGATATTATACTCGATCTACTTTTCAATACCAGCTCTGATCATCATGTTAGCTCTTATATATTTCTTAGTTGCTACTAAAAGGAAATAGAGTTAAAGGTTTACCTTAGCAAAATAGCTAATGTAGTATTTTGGCTCCAATTTTGACCAAGATAGATCAATATCGGCCCTTTGGCTTGCTAGTTCTTTAATGAATTCGCCAGCTTCTTTATTTTGCCACCAATCAGTACCATACTCATTCACTAACTTATTGACTAATTCACCAACTCTAACTGCCGCAATTAAGTAACTTGGAGAATATAAATCATATTCGGACATTACGTGATGTAGCTGCCAGTATCTTCCTGGTATTCTAATTCCCATATACTTTTCTGTCAACGCTTCATACTCATTATTTGCCTCATCGAGTGTGTAATTATATTTCCAGAATTTGAGCTTCATTGTTGAATTTGCCACATAGAATGTCAAGAAGAAGAGGTTCATAAAATGCCTTCTGTTTATAACATTTTGTACGATTTTATTGTCAAGCTTAAATGTCTGTTTAACAAACTCTGGAGTATCCATTAGTGTTTCTATTAGTATTGAGAAAGTCTCTGCAACTCCCATACTTACTAGATATCTCTTCCAATAAGGATCTGTTGGGATTGCAGATGCACCATGAATGCCATGTCCAAATTCGTGGAAAACGCTTGTTATATCCGTAAATGGAGAAACGGGCTTAAATAGAATTCTTACATCATTGGGTATTTGAATTCCCCAACACATTGCTGAAGGGTGTTTCCTAGGTCTATCTTCTCCATCAACTTTAATTTTCGTCAAATCAAAACCAAGGCCAGTCAAAACTTTTGAGACAACCTTTATTGGGTCTATTCCTTCGAAATATTTATTTATCGGCCTATATATCTTTCCTCTGAATAAATAGAGGTCATCATAATATTCTGCTGGCTTCTTAAGAATCTCCATAGAGTAATACTCTAATGCTTTTTGGAAATCTGACTTAGCGAAGCTACCCAACTTATCAACAAGGGATATTAGGCTTTCGTAACTCAAACCTTCAAACTCTAAGTACGCATCAAGCGGATTTGTTCCATATCTTGCCATGATTTCTTTAGAAGTGTTGAATAGTTTTTCCTCTAAAGGTGAAATGAGAGGCACTTTTGAAATGAAAGTGTCAAAAACATGTTTCCGGGCTTTATGGTCCTCTGTTCTGGCATTAAACTGTCGCCAAGTATTCCAATTTACCGGTTTCCCATCAATCAAATATTTCTCATCGACTATCTTTTTCCCTTTTTCCTCATAAAGCTTTAAGTCTATATCGAGTCGTTCATGCTCTACAACAGTGTATACCATAGCCAAATATAGTCTTCTGGGCTCATTAAATCTCTTTAATATCTCAATACTAATTTTATACTTTTCCTCAGAAAGTTTCTTAAGTGTGTCTTTACTAAAATCTAAACCAGCATACATCTTGTAGTATTCATCATTAAATCTGACTCTGACATTCTCAAGCTGCTCACAAAGTTTTATTAGAAGCTCCTGACTCATAACATTCACCACAATTTTGAAACTAAACATATATGCATTCAATATTAAAAATTATAACATTTTCGAATGTTCTTATGTGAACTATATCTGTCTATATTTTGTTTTTGAGGCAATCAGATTTATTTCACGTTCAGAAAGTAGAAAAATGTTTTTGAAGCCCTTAGACTTTTGCACAAGTTCTTTTGAGAAGCCAAAGTATGATATAAGTATCCCTATATCCACAGTCCCCTCGACTTTTTCTGCAATAGCTATATTTTTTAGGAGTTGATTTAGCTTTTCATCTGGGCATTTGTTTCCAAAATAAATCTCTAAAACAATTTTTTGAGTTTTTGTTATAACAATAGCATCTATTTCTCCTAGGGCTCCCGAATACTGATAAACCTTTGAAACTTTGTCTATTGTCAACGGCTTTCCAGTGAAATCTTTAAGTTCTATCGTCTTGTCTATTGTCATAAATAATTCTCTGATTAATGCCTCAAATGATAAAGTGGAAACTTGCAACCTCTTCATTGAAATCTTTTTTAAACCAGGGAATTCTAATAGAGCTAACCAAGCCTCGAATGTCTTATCTGTAATTATGTATCTGCTATCTTTTTTACTGAGAATTACTTTTTCTACGAGACCACGATCGAGAAGCGAAGTTAGGGTTTCATTAAGATTTATCCCAGTTGTCAATCGGCTGATTTCGGAATACCTATTGTTACCTCTTGAGATTATGGTTAGAACCTCAAACTCAGATGGTGATAATTCCTTCCTTAACCCAGAGAACAAAGCTGCAAAGTAGCCTTCTCTCAGCTCCCGCTCGAAATATTCTAACAGAATATCCACACTATTCACAACTCTTGGAAATTTGTAAATTATGGCCTTTATATAATCAGGGTTTCCTCCAGATATCTCTGCAATCTTAAGAGCTACATCATCAGATATTGATATGCCTAAACTTTCAGCTATTTGATATGCTAATTTAACAGCATCATGTAATTTCAATGGATGAAGAGTTAGTATAACATCAAATGCTCTTGCAAGCGGTTTAGTATAACGTCCAGTAATTTCACTAAGAGTCTTAAGGGATGTCGCTGATATAATTACAGGAATTTCGTATTTCTGCAATAGACTCCTAAAGTGCATTGCCACAGCATCTGATCCACCAGAACCACGATAAGGCATCATCAATCCAAATCTTGCTATTAAATCTATGAATTCATCAAGGAAAAGAGGTTTCTTCAGCTCATAAGCCACCTTAAACATTTCTTCTAGACAAGCATGTGGATTCTCACAATTTATTGTTCTACCAGTTAATTCTTTTATCACCATCGCAAGATGTTTTGGCCTTAAAATGTTTTGAAAATCAATATAAATCCCCTTAAACTCATCACACAATCTTTTCATGATTGTTGTTTTCCCTATACCTCTAAGCCCCTTTATGACAGCCTTTCCATTAGTTAAACATACCCTTCTAAGCACTTCTAACTCATTTTCTCTATTGACGAAAAAAGTCATAGGTAACACCTTTTACCGTAATAATTATTACCGTAAAAAATTATACCTTAAGTATTAAAAATCTTTCTCTAAAAATGACCTTTGGGCAGAATACTCATGGCTCTTCCTTTTCTAAAACCATCTAAGAATATATTTATCTACCTAATTTTTACTAAAGTAAACATTAAATATGTCAGCAGTTCTCTTCGGTTAATGTCTGAGTACTTTTCCTTTATTGTTTGGTATATTTTTTACTGCTTCTCCAATAACCTTTAAATTCTTTAGTATCCATCGTTTTTCGTCATAAAAGAAGCCATTAAAAGTCATATTTTCGTATATCTCCTTATTTTATCGATAGCAATTAATATATCGTTAAGAAAAAAAACATTACATTCCTCTTTTTAGACATATATGAGCTCACTCAGTACCTTGTCTCTTATTAGAGGCTTTAGTGCATTATGCGTAACCAAATCGACTTTTCGTCCTAATTTTTCACTTAGGTACCACTCAAGCTCTATAAATTTAAAGAGCCCTATTGGCTTTTCAAATTCTACTAATATATCTATATCGCTCTCAAAGGTTTGCTCGTTCCTAGCAAACGAACCAAAGACACCGATTCTCTTCACTTTGTACTTTTTCCTTAGGTAAGGCAGTTCCTTACGCAATATTTCTAAGACTTTCTCTTTTGTAATTATTGTTATTTTTATCACCATATGTAATTTTTCCTTACAGTATATTTCTTGTTTTCTTGTAATTATATTTATTCCTATATAATATGAATGCACTTTTGAATGTCTCTTATATTCTCGCGTGGAGAAAAGCAAAAGGAGAAGAATGTAAAGACGAATTAAGATACACGATGTGTAATATACTTAAGTTAAACAATTGTTCTTTGGCAGGATATCCACATGATTCTTCCTTTTGAGAATACCTAAGAATATAGTAAATGAAAAGGAAGGCATTTCAAGTCGAAAATAAATAAAAAAGATAAGTAAAGGAAAATTACAATTTTTCAATTAGCTCTTTTATTCTGGAAATAAGTCCGATAATGTTATTCTTTCAGACGGTTTCTTATTCAGCATTGCCTTAATTAGTTCCCAGACCTCTTTGTCTATTCCCTCTGGCTTCTTTGGCTCACCATAAAGAACATTCTTAATAACTTCACCAAGTTCCTTCCCAAATGGTAACTCCCCAGTTATCATTTCGTAGAACATTGCACCAAGCTGCCACACATCAGTCCAAAATGATATCGAACCAAAACTTTTGTCGAATTGCTCTGGAGCCGAGTAAAATATAGTACCAGTATACCCAGATGCTGTTAACATCGTCTGTACACTGGCTAATCCTCAGTCACTCAATTTGTATACTTCACCCTTAAAGAGCACATTCTCAGGCTTTATATCTCTGTGCACAAGAGCAAACTCCTTATGGGCATATTCCAATGCCACTGCAACATTTAAAACTATTTTTAGAGCCTCTTTTACTGGCAGAGGCCCTTCTTTCAGCTTATCTCTTAGTGTTCCGTCCATTAATTCCATTGCAATGAATGGTACCGGCTCTATTCCGTAATCTAACAATTTAACAATGTTTGGATGGTCTAAAGGTTTCCAGAATGATATTTCTCTCATGAAAACTTTCTTTGTGTCTTTATCAGTTATATTCATGATTTTCAAAGCAATAATGTTCCCCTCTTCATCTCTTGCTCTGAAAACGGTTGAGAACCCTCCAGCTCCAATAAGATCAAGAGTCACATATCCTGGAATCACTGCTTTAACAGTTTCGGCAACAGGTGTAGGCAAAGCTGGAGCCACGACTTCTTTGAATACAACTAAATCTTCCTTTATCTCAATCCTGATAAGACCTTTTCTCTCAACAGCTTCAAGGTATCTTCTAATCGCATCCTCGCTCAAACCAAAGATTTTCGCAACCTCATCAACCAAGATAACTCCGTACTTGCTTACAATCTTCTCAACCTCTCTCAGAATCCTACTGAACTTTACCCTTCTATAAGCCATAACACTCGTCACTACAGCCGCAATAGAAATAACCTCCGCAAACCAGTAGTAGTGGACAATCTCCATAAATCCGTAACTCCTAGGATTATAACCAAACTGCACCTCCCAGCCATCAGGGTTATCATAGGATAAGTATCTTGATTATGCATTGTTTTGATTTAAGAGATCTAGTTGTTTCTCTTTATGTTGTCAAATTTGATAGATAGGTAGTTTACTGTGGGATAGATTTGTCAAAGTAATTTATTTGGTATATAGATCAGAGGAAATGATGGAAAGGATAGCATTTTACTTTTATTATCTTAGCCTAGGAAACCTCTTATACAGCCCATTTCCAGTACAAGGTCTATCAAGTTGGAGAAGTCTCCGCTTTTTAGTTTTTCGAGAAATATTTTTGCAAGCTGTGCATACTCTGGGTTTATGTTATCAAGGAGTCCCATATCATACAGTTTCTTCTTATAGATGTTTGATGTTCTAGGTAGTAGGAGGTGTAATGATTCTTCGTTCAGGAACTTGGTAGCATCTTTCATATCCTCTATGAAGTATTTGTTTACGTCGGATATAAGTTCTATATCTTTGTCACTTAATGTTATTATTCCTATTATTTCTGGTGGGAGGCCTATTGAGTATAATGATGCTGTAAATCTGATAGCTCTTGGGAGTTTTATTTTTCCCATGTTTCTTGAATATCCAAACAGGCCAATGTGGAGCTTTCTTTTTCGTCTATCTGGAACGAATTTAGCGATTGAATTTATCAAGTTACTCAAGTATTCAATTTGCTTGGTATATTCTTCAGTGAATTTTTCAATTATCTGTAGGGCTCTATCGAATTCGAAGTATATGGGTTTACCTCTTTTTCTGAATTTTATTTCGTTGATGGCATTTCTTATGATATCAGGGGGATAGTCATATTTAAAAGCTGATTGTACTGTGAATGTTTGAACGCTTGGGTATCCGCTTAAGCAGTTTTCAATGTTGGTTGGTTTGAAGTTTCCTCTGAAGGGTGGAGAACCAACACCAATGATTGGATATATTTCAACAGATATTTTTTCTGAGAGTTCCCAGAGTTTTATAAGTGCGATTTTGTTCAATAAAACTGCTGAAACAAGGCCGTAGTTTAGAGCAGGATCGCTTCTGGCCAGGAAGACACGAACATACTCAAAGTTTTTATCCTTAAGGTATTCTTCTACGATCTTGTCAGAAATCAACATGGATTCCTTATTTTCTATGAGAGGAATAACTTCTATTTCCTCAGGCTTAAATTCGCCAACCCAATCTTTTATTTTTACGTCTCCTGGGTAGAATTTGTATTCTTGAACACCAGCAACATATTTTTTGTAGTAATAGTAGACGCGATTTATTTCTTGTGCAGAGGTTGTCATAGGGAGAATAACCTCAAATATTGGCACTATGTTTTCATCACCGTAAAATATCTGAGCTACATCTGATGATCGTGGTATACTTTCAAGGGTTTCAATGAGAACTTTCCCTTCGGTTTTTTCAATTGTTGGATTTGGAACACGGTAAGTGATGAATACGTCCTTTCCGAGGACATTTTTTCTGAAGAAGTCACCATATCTAGTTAATAATTTCTTTACAACGAAGATATCAACCTCTTTGCCCTCATAGTCCCACATTTGTTCATCTATACCAAGGTGAGCAAAAGCATAATAGGCTTCAGTAATCTCATCTTCCCCTCCAAGAGCAGAATCTCTGGCGAAGAAGGGAATATTCACATTATCAGGATGTTGAGTGCTCATAACTCGGGGTACTTTTAGCCTTCTCACATTGCATCCCAAGATGATAATGCGCTTATGTTATTTAATTTTACTGAAAAAATAGTTATATTAGCATTAAAGATTTTCTGGTTTTATTCCAAACTTTGATAAAGATCTGGTTAATTTACGAATATATTCTTTTATATCATCTAAATTATTTTGCAAAATTTTGTAAACTAAAGAAATATCAATATGCGCGTACGTATGTGCAAGAATATTTCTGAACCTTGCCATGCTAATTAATTTTTCTTTTAATTCTTTTGAGATTAAGTTAGATTCGGATAAAACGTTAAACACGTCTGAATAACTTTCTGCAGTTCTTAATCCTAGCTCCGTAATTGCTTTTAACCCAAGATCTATGCATCCTTGAACAACTATATAAAGATTCCATAAAATTGCGCTTGTTAAGATTTTATCTTTTAATATTTCCTCAAGTGATTTCTTACGTAATTCTTCTAATAGATTTAAAGCTTCAAGGATTTCACTCATAGGCATTTAGAAACCGCTCCAATTTTGCTTTTCTAATCCTTTCGATATCTTCTTTAATCTCTAGTGCTTCTACTAGTGTTCTATAAACGAAATCTTTTGTCATGCGACTATTTCTAGTAAAGAGAAGACGCCCATTTTTTATAATGGAGTATCTTAAAAGTGGAGGGACCATGTTAAGAACTCTCACATCAATTTCGTATGGGATATCAGTTGGGAGTGAAGCTAAAATTTTAAGGAAATTATCTGCTGTATAATCTTGTAAATAGACTGCTATATCTATGTCGCTGAACTTATGAGTTTTTCCAGTAGCTACTGAGCCATAGAGATAAGCAAATATCACATTTTGATTTTGCTCCAGAGCTTTTTTTATTTTCTCTACGGCCTCGTTAAGAGTCATTTTTTTCAATTTTCGCACCTCTTCTTGCTGGTTTATATGCTAAGACATGTATTTAAAGATACAGATAATTGAGTTATATCGTTATGGTTTCATAGGAGATATCCCCTAGTCCAATTTCATAGCTATATCTTATATGTGGTATATCCTCCGGTGTTAAGTCAGCAAGTTCTGGATTCACTGTTTTAAGTAGTGATAAACCAAAGGAGTCCAAAGCAACTGGGTCTGTACCAGCAAACATGTATCCCAAAGGTACTGGCTCTCCGCCATGTCTTATTTCTTGAGCTTTAATGGTAGTGGTTATGGCATCCACTATATGTAGATTTGTTCTTATTATGCTATTTGCTTCTCCTATTGCACGGTCTATTCTCTTTAACTTAGTGTGTATCATTATTCTTTCTCTTGTGGAGAAATACCCTATGATATTTTTAAGAGCACATGTTATTTTGCAGATGAAATGCGTTTTGAGAACTGGAAGTGCAATAATATAGTCAAACTGAAGAGGAACTGTAGACATCTTAATCTTATAGCCTCTTTCTGATTTTAATACTTTCATTTCATGGTCATAGAGATTAAGAAATGGAACGTTATATTTTCTAGCAACCTGAACTAAAGGATGCTCACGAAAGATTTTATCTTTGGGTCTAAAATCAAAGGCGGGGCCGTCGCCAACAACCACTTCTTTTCCTAGTTTTGTAAGAAATTCTAAAACACAATCAAGAGTTTCTGGGTGTGTCGTTGTAGGGTAAGGTTCAATGGAAACTAGATTAGGTTTAACGAATATTCTCTCTGCGTTTCTAAGATCATTACTGAACATGTTTAAAATCTTAGTAATAAACTCTCTTCTGTTTTCAGTTTTGCTTACATAAATTCTAGCTGGCATACTTAACCCACTTAATCAAGTATATGACTTTATTCAGGCATGTATTAATTTTGTCAACTATCTATTTAAGTTAATGGGATTTTTATAGTTCACTAAACATTGAGTAATTGTGTTACCAACTACAAAACTCTCAAAAACTTCAAAATTCGAATAAGTGTTAGGGGGCAAATTTAAATATATCTATATTTATTCTCCCTAACACTTTCTAATTTCTCTGAAGTAGAAGAAATTAGTTACTCTCATGCATTTAGTGTTTTAAAAAATTGAGTTAATTTATGTGTTAAAATATGAGAGAATTAAAAAGAAAATAGAGATTATGATATCGTTTATAACAGTAAGTTTGCTAAGAAGTGTATGATCATGGGCGCATAAAGTGTGTCTGTTTTTTCGTAAGCATATACCATGATTAAACCGAAAATAAATGCATGTAAGGCCCAGTACAGTGCGGAGACTAATGGAAAGTTCGGCAACATCAAAAAGTGGACGGTATGCCTAATACCGAAGAAGAATGTAGAGACTATTGTGGAAACAAGTATACCGTACTTCTTTTTCATTTCACCGTATAAGTATCCTCTATATAGCAGCTCTTCGCCTATCGGAGCCCATATGATTACATAAATTGCATAAATCAATATCGCATCGAATGTTGATATCCCAAATTTTAATCCAGCAGCAGTTGCCAGCTCAACGAGCGCAGCATTTAAATCAAAGTAGGGATTATTTTTTAATCCTGAGCTTTCCAGAATCAAAGCATATAGATTATCCATGATGAGTGAATAAGCAAAGGCAGCGATCAATGCTACTATAAAGAACTTTAATTTCTCATCCTTAAAGATTTCAGTAATCCTTCCAAATTTATACGATTTTGTGTAAAGCGGAATAATTATTGCTAGAGCTGCATATATTAGAAAGTATGGAGCCCAGGGGACAAAGTATAAACTTTCAATGGCGACAATAACTGTGAGAACTATAGTTACTAAAATCGCCATGTTAGGATCTTTTAATTTCTCAACACTCATCCCAATGATTCCTCCAAGAAATTTTAATGAAAAATATAGTATAAGTAGTATTATATTAGGTTTCTCATTAAGTTGAATAGTTATAGTCATCATCTTGGATTAAAATAAAGAAAAAATGAATTATTTAAAAATGACAAGAAGCGGAGTCTTCGTGTAAAAGGTAGTTGCACCATTTTGTTCAAAAGTTTGTGTTACAAAACAAGTTTAGCACACATAGGTGTTTCAATATTTATATTGAGAGTTAGTTCTTCCACATAAGTTGATCTGGGGTTATTTCTATAATTCTTGGTTTTCTAGTTCATCTCCTTCTAGGTGAGTAGATCATTATCAGCCATATCTCTCACAACTAAGAAAAATAGAAACTCGTTATTGACCTCCTCCCGCACTAAAGTGCGGGGAA
Source organism: Candidatus Asgardarchaeum abyssi (assembly GCA_040225955.1). Classification (GTDB taxonomy): domain Archaea; phylum Asgardarchaeota; class Asgardarchaeia; order Asgardarchaeales; family Asgardarchaeaceae; genus Asgardarchaeum; species Asgardarchaeum abyssi. The sequence continues at coordinate 21,287 of JBECUL010000039.1, forward strand.
TCCTAAGATTCCCCGGCGGGGAGGTTCGACCATCCTCCACCGGGAAAAATCCCAG
>JBECUL010000040.1:0-20245 GCA_040225955.1 Candidatus Asgardarchaeum abyssi
AAAGCCGGCGGCCGCACGCACCCTCTTTAAATCTTAAAGAACGAGCGACGAAGTTATAAGTTTTTCATATCAGACTTTTAATAAAAAAACTATCATTTCCTATAGAAAAAAATTAATTAATCTCCTTATAATCTGTTGCAAGTTGAATCAAACGTTATGGTGCATTTAATATTGTAATTATCATTTAATTATAAATATTAGAATGTTGCATTATACTCATACTTAGTAAGAATTATTTAATATTTCATCAAGTACTTGTCCACAAAGGAGAAAAAATCAATGAAATCAAAGAGCAAAGGTGAAATAGAAGGTTTAGATAGCGACTTATTAAGAACCGTAGTTCAAAGTATTGCAGGAGAAGATGGGCTAAAGATAATTGATATAATACTTGAAAAAGACGAAATCTCCGACGATGAATTAGCGCAGATTCTTGATGTAAGGGTTAATATAGTAAGGAAAATATTATATAAGTTATATGAACATGGTATTCTAATATATCGAAGAACTAAAGATCCGGAAACTAATTGGTATATTTATTATTGGCGTCTTAATCCCGTAGGATTCCTCGACTCACTAAGGCGTCGGAGAGAAAAGTTACTTAATAAATTAAAGGAACGTCTATCATATGAGGAAAGTAATATGTTTTATATTTGCAAAAATAAATGTGCTATTTTAACTTTTGATGAGGCCATCGAAAATTCTTTTAAATGTCCTGTTTGTGGCGGTGACCTAAATTTTTATGATAATACCTTAATTAAAAGTATTCTAAAGAAGAAGATAACCCAAATTGAAAAGCAAACAAAATATTCATAAAATCATTTAAGTTAGGTGTTCTAATTTGGTTATTGCAGAGTTATTCATAAAGATCTATAGAACTATTAATTCAAATATTTTGTCATCTCTTAAGAATCTATTAATAAATGATATAAAAGGCCTTGACGTAAGAATAGATTCTATTAATTTTTCCAAAGATATGAGATTTGTTTTTGTTTCCATAGAAGGGGAGGACTCTGAAGCTGCAAAAGCTTATTTAGAAGATAAATATGGAACGAAAAAACTTTTAGAAGAATTAAAACCAGGGGATGTAATAAAGGGATATATCGCGAATTTAGGGAATGTTGGGTATGGTATATATATCGATATAGGGTTGGATAATTACAGAAAAGATGCTTTAATCCCTTTATATGAACTGAGAAAAGCTTTAGTTAATGGCGTACGAATTTCTACTAGGAAAATCGCATTTTTATATGGATTTGTAGAAAACTTCCCTATGAGAGTTGTTATTGAAAGAATAACTCAAACTTTAAATGGCAAGAGAAATATTTATGCTGCACTTGATAGAGATCAAATTAAAATTTTAAAAATATGGATGAAGCAAGGGTATGAAAAGGTCATCGTAACTGGCACTACTAGGCAAGAGATAAGAAAAGCTATTATAAAAACGGGTCATTTAAGAGATATAATTACAATAGAAAGGATTGGATTTCTTGAACATGTTATAGTATGCAAGCGTGATACCGACGCTCCAGGAATAATCGCAGAAATAGGACCTAAATTGCCTTTTGCAAAGCTTGGGGCGTTTAGACCTACTTTGATAAAGGATATAATAGCTAAATCAAAAAAGTAAAAAAATGAAAAGTTTTGAGGGATTACTAATGGAAATCATAGAGAAGTCATTAAATTTACTAAGAAAATATCCTCTCTGTGATAATTGCTTAGGTCGATGCTTTGCATTATTGGGCGAAGGACTGCCAAACGATCAACGAGGAAAAACAATAAAAACTTTAATTTTTTTATCACTTTATCATTCCGCTATAAAATTAGGGTTAACTGAGGATCTTAAAAGAGATTTCATAGCGTTGGCTCAAAGCAATTATCCACAAGCTTTATCATATTTAAAGAAAAATGGTATTAATGTTGAAAGGAAGACTTGTTATATATGCTCTAACATTTTTAATAAAATATCCTATCTTCTTGAGTTCGCATTAAGAAAAATTGTTGAATATGAATTTGATACTTTCTTGGTTGGGTCTTCGATTCCAAAAGAATATCTAGCTAGAGAAGATCAACTCAAGAATGAGTTTAAGTTGGAATATAGCGAAAGTCTTAAACGTGAGCTAAATAGGGTTATAGGAAAGAAGCTTCAGCGTCTTGTAGGGAGGTGTGTTTCGTTCAATAACCCTGATATTATAATTTTATTTAATTTTAAGGAAGCTTCTGTTGAAATACAGTCATCATCTGTTTTCATATATGGTAAATATAGAAAACTAGTTAGGGGTATACCCCAATCTAAATGGGGCCGTAGGAAGTTGAGAAAAGATAAATCATATGTGCCTAAATATAACATATCCGTTGAAGAGTTAATAACATCCCCAATTCTTAATTTCTTCCAAGCCAAAGAGGCAATTCTTCATGCAGCTGGACGGGAAGACATAGACGCACTTATGTTAGGACATGGAAGACCCTTTGTTATTGAAATTAAAAATCCTAAGAAAAGGAATGTTCAACTTGAGATGTTAAATGAGGCAATTAACAATTTTGCAAAGGGGTATATCGAAGTAAATCTAATATCCTACACAAATAAAGATAAAGTGCGTGAAATAAAAATGATAGGGCAAAAAACAAGAAAAATTTACAGAGCGCTAGTAGAGGTTGATAGAAAAGTAACTCAAAATGACTTGGAAAAAATTGAAAAATCCTTAAGCGGAGCTACTATATTTCAAAGAACTCCAACTCGAGTTCTTCATAGAAGAAGCGATAAATTAAGACATAAGAAAGTTTATAAAGTAGATTTAAAGTTAATAAATGAAAATACATTTGAAATGAAAATTGATGCTCAAGGTGGTCTTTATATAAAAGAGTTAATTGATGGAGATCATGGTCGAACAACTCCTAGTGTCTCTGAGATATTAAATGCCTCTGCAAGATGCATTGAACTGGATGTGTTGGATATAATTCTAGAAGGTGAATAAAATGGTAAGAAAAAGTAAGGGATATCGTTCAAGAACGAGGAAATTGTTAACGAAACCTATTAGGAAAAGAGGTCTAGCTCCTCTTGGTAAAATATTATATGAATATAAACTTGGGGAGAAGGTAGTTATAAAGATAGATCCCAGTGTTCATAAGGGAATGCCTCACAAAAGATTCCATGGCAAGGTAGGTCGTGTTATAGGTTTTCGAGGAAAAGCAATAATAGTTGAAGTTAAGGATTTTAATAAAACAAAACAAATAATTACCTTAAAAGATCATTTAGAGCCGTTGAGGGAGTAAATATGCCTAGGAAAATTTTGGATAAAAAACTACTAACACATCCAGAAGTAAAGGAAATTCTCACAAAACGCTCAGAAATAGGTGAATTAAATTATATTCAAAGAATAACTCTTGATTATGTTTCTAGATTTTCCAAGCTATCTCTCCAAAACTCTCAAAAACTGATTTCTATACTTGTAAATCAGTTTTCAATAGACGAAGAAACTGCTTATCAAATTGTTAATGTAATGCCCAAAACTCCGCAAGAGCTTTCTGTATTTCTTTCAGGAAGTAATTTATCTGGTGATGATTTTAAGAAAATTATTGAGGTAATAAAAGAATTTGCAGAGTCAAGTGACGAAGATAAATAACTTTGTAGTATAAATGGCATATCACTTATTTTGCATAATTTTCAAATATTAGATGAGATAAAATCTCAATATCATTAGAAGTTTACTATCATTGTATTAAGTATTATATTTCTCATAAATCTCATATAGGTGTACTTAAATAGATTTTATGATTAATAGCGGTGATAAAATTGGATTATAGGCGTCAGAGACAAAATAGGGAATATTATGAAGAATATGCTTATATCTTAGACTTCCTACCAGAGGGTTTATATACTCCTATTCAGAAAAGACGTGAACCGATAGCTCAAGCTATTGGTGAATTATATTTTACTTTATTAGAGTTAACACCTAAACCTGGGGTGTTTTTAGAAATAGGTGAACGTGTATATATTGGAAAAGGATTTAGGCAAAAGATAGCTCATGTTAAAGGTAAAATAACTTATGATGACTTAACCGCTACAGCCAAATCAGAATTACCAAATGTTTTAGAAATAATCATACGGCAACGTGAGGCTTTTTTTGTTGATTTTTTCAATAAGGCAGGTCCATTAACTCCGAAATTGCATGCAATAGAGCTATTACCAGGTATAGGTAAGAAAACAATGTGGGAAATATTAGAAGAAAGGAAGAAAAAATTGTTTGATTCTTTTGATGATATATCTAAACGGACATCAATTTCAGATCCAATTAAACTTATTATTCGACGTATTGAACAAGAACTTCAAAACGACGAAAAATACTATTTATTTGTCCCTAAGAGAAGACGTGAAGAGTAGTAATGTAAGATGACAATGGCAGATAATTTATTAAAAAATCTACTCTACTTAAAACGAAAGTATAATATCGTTTTTAAGAAAAAGCTGTCTCAACATTTCCTAATCGATTATAAGGTACTTGAAAAAATTATAGATTTTGCAAATTTAAATAAAGATGATATTATTCTTGAAATAGGTCCTGGTTTAGGCTTTCTCACTCGTCTTATCATACCCAAAGTTAAAAAAGTAATTGCTGTAGAGATAGATAAAGTGTTTTCTGAAATATTAAAATGTGAGGTAAATACTAAAAAGCTTGAAGTAATAGAGGCTAATATACTGGAGATCAATTATTTCTCTGTCAATAAAATAATTTCAAATGTTCCCTATTCGATCTCCTCAAAATTGTTTTTAAAACTATTATCATTCGATTTTGATTATGCCATATTAATGTTTCAAAAAGATTTTGTTGACAAAATATTTGCTAATCCAGGTAATAAAAACTATGGAAAGATCTCAGCTCTCTCACAACTATTCTATAATATATCTCTATTAGAAATAGTACCTCCAGATGCTTTTTATCCTAAGCCTAAGGTTTATTCAGCTATTATAAAGTTATGTAAGAAAAAAGAACGGCTATACCTTACACCTTATATAATATCGTTTTGGAATTTTCTAAGTATTTTTTTCTCCCGCCCTCACAGGATAAATAGAGCTACGTTTAAAGGTTGGGTCAAACAGAAATATGTGTCTCAAAAACAATATTCTTACCTTAAAGAAAAATTTCCAGAGGTATTTCAAAAAAGAGCAATAAACACGACACCAGAGGAAATTCTAAGAATATACAATTTATTATTTCCGGTGTTAAGTTATGAGGAAAAATATAATCAAGAAGGCAATTAATTATCCAGAAGGTTTTAAATTGCTTATTTGTAAAAGAACATACCCTCCCTCTGAAGATAGTTACTTGATAATTGATTCTTTATTAAAGATTAATTTAAAAAATATAAAGATAGCTCTCGATGTTGGGTGTGGTTCTGGCATAATTACTTGTTTTTTAGCTAGGTTTGCTAACAAAGTATACGCCACTGACATAAATCCTTACGCTTTAAATTGTACAGCAAATAATATTATTCTGAATAAACTTAGTAATAGAGTAATTTTACTTTATAGTGACTTATTTTCAAGTATACCACCTGAAATAAAATTTGACTTAATAGTCTTTAATCCACCATATCTACCTATAAATGACACCGAAAAAATAGCTGATGAGTATCTTGAACTGGCTTGGTGTGGGGGTAGAGATGGGACAAATATCATTATTAACTTTCTATTACAAGCTATCAAACATCTCTATGTTGGTGGGCGTATAGTTTTGCTTATTTCCTCTTTATCAAATGTTAAAAAGATATACTCAACCATCAAGAAATTAGGGTTAAAATACTCTGTCATAGCGAATTATAAAACATTTTTTGAAGAATTAAAAGTTTTATTAATCTCCGAGTGATCGTGACTATAAAAGTAGAAGATAAATTAACGTAGTCAATATTATTGCTAGAAAAATGAAAATTATGCTCATATATTTTAATAGTTTAAATGAGAGAACTATAACATTTAGCAAGGTATCAACTTTTTTTTCTCCAAGGATTTTTGTGCTTACAAAAAATCTTTTATATCCAATTTTTGTTGCTCCTAAATCTTTGTAAGCATGATGTATTGCTTTAAGCGTTCTAGATAAGATTTCCTTTTTATCCCCTATTTCACCTATCGGATGATAACCAAACCTAGTTCTTGATAATCCATTAACATAATGAGTATCCGTTGTAAATACTTCGATTATATTGATATCTTTGAATTTTTTTAGTATTTCCTTAATTATCCAATCCTTAAAATGGTAATCCACATTATTTCCATCAAACAGAATATATAATGCTTTTTGTTCATCGACTTTTATCAAAATGGCTCTTATACCACCTGGGCCAAAACCAAAGTCTGGAGGATAATCTATTTCACTCTGACCGAAACCTATTTCAAAATTACTGCTATTTTCTTGATTACTTATATTGTTAAATCTTTCAAGCGCATTAACGATCTGGTTTAAAAGCGCTGATGATAATGAACTTTCAAAATATATACTTTCGCTTTTTTGAATTATTATTCGGCTATGTGCATCCACTAAAAATACATTCCGAATTTGTGGAAACTTTCTCTTTATAATTTCCTCTATAAGGACTCCCACCTCGCTTGATATGTCATCTATATGTCCATCGGCGCTACTTATTGAAAGAAAAAGAGTATCATTAAGCAGTTGCATTGTAAAGACAAAATTATTTGTTTTTTCTTGATATATTTTTGATATTTTTTCTTTACAAACTTCAATATTAATAATTTCTTCCTTTATTCTATCAATAATCTCCTTAACATATTTCTCCTTTGGTAAATTAAAACCATGAGTAGTTGTCGAATGAAAAACTACAGAACAGAGTTCTTTATTGTTTAAATCATTCATAATTAATGCTGGCATGTTACTACTTCCAACATCTCTAAGAGGACCGGGATGTATTTGAGGCAGTATGAAAAGGATATTTTTACCGTTCTCTTTCTTGAAAAAGATAGTGTCAATATAGATTTCTCTGTCGTGAGCTAAAATATCTAGGTTTTTTTCAAATAGAGTTTTGTCCTTAGCTAAGTACATAGATGCAAAACTTCTAAAAAGCTTAAATCCCGAAATTTTTAACAATTGTCGACTAGGTATACTAATAATACTAAGAAAAATAATAGTTAATATACTCCAAATAGTCATTTCCATCGCAACTAATCGGTAGTTTAAAGATGTGATTATTGGACTATAATATAGGGCTATATTATTACAAAAAATAATAACCGCTATTAAACTAAAGGCTGAAAGCAATCTTAGATACAATGCTTTTTCTCCTACTGAGTATAATACAACAACTCTGAATGATAATGTTAATCCTATTGAAATATAAAACAGAAGATCTAAAGGTAAAGAAATTGATAGCACATAATATAAAATTGAGAAGAAAAGAAAAGGCATAAAAAATACTATTGTACTGGTCATGGTCAGGATTAAGTGTCTTCTATATGTCAATATTCTATCATTCATAGTAAGTAAGTATGCAATAAAATTTCCTACTATAATTACGATACTCCAGAAAAATAGATAGTTAAGAAAGACTATTGAGAAAAAATCAATAAATCCCAATAATATAATTTGAGTTAATATTGTAAGGAGTATGATTTCAATTAAACAATATAAAAGTAAGATTTGTGTTTTAGGAAAACTTCTGAGTTTTGTAAATAGCGTTACAGTTTCTTTTACTTTATTCATATGCACACACCTTTCTCATACTTCCTTTTAAAAATAGTCATTACTAATTGTTTTTCTTCATTAAGTAACCATTTTTACGTTTTAATAATAATTATATTTTTATAACTGAATGTTTTCTAATTTCTAAATTATTTGTTCTAATCTCTTAATCTCTAACTATACATTCTCAAGCCCTTAAGGTGCTGACAATGGAAGAACATATTGAGCAATGCCCAGTATGTCTTTCAAGTACTTTACGGGTTATAGTATGTGAAAAAGATATCCCATTTTTTGGTTCTATCATTATTATAAGTAAACTTTGCAAAAAGTGCGGTTATAAAAAGAATGATATTCTAATAAAAAACGTAAATGAACCAGTTAGATATGTCTTTCAGGTTGAAAATCAGGATGATCTAAATGCTCGTGTTATTCGTTCTAGTACTGGTATTATCAAAATTCCTGAAATAGGTTTTGAGATGACTCCGGGCCCTATATCGGATAGTTTCATCACAAATGTAGAAGGTATTCTTGAACGAGTATTAAAAATTTTAGATAAAATTGAAGCGATAAAAAATAATATATCTCCTTCTAAAAAGAAGCGCATAGAAGAAATACGAGAATATATAGCGCTTGTTAAAGAGGGGAAAAGAAAAATTACAATTATCATTGAAGACAATTTTGGAAATAGTGCAATTATTTCAGATAAACCAGATAAAGTTAAGAAAGAAATAATAAAATAATTCTTATATTGAATATAAAATTATAAGCATTTTTTTATTACTTTAATTTATTATTACGTAATTATGAAAATGGTAACATCCGAAAATGGGTGATTTATAAATGATTTACCATGGGCCTTCAACTCCCAAATGCTAAAACAGTGTTATATCACCTATTCTCAAATGTTACCTGAAAATTAACGAAAAGTTTTTTTATGGATCATTAATCAAAACATAATAACACCTAGGCATTCATCACATTCATTTATCTTCATTGTTTTCAGTGAGATTTGGAGTTGATTATATGAGTGTTAAAAAAGCATTAATTTCGCTTTTAGAATTACTAAAAAATGCGATATACTCCCCAATAGTTTCAATAGAGAGAGCTGCGTTAGTTAGAGGGATTTCTCTATTATTAATTCTAGTTATTGCGTTACTTATCCGTATTTCACCCTATTTTATGTATCCTATAGTTTTAAAGGCCTTTGACCCATGGATGCAATACCGGTTGGCAGAGCATATGCTAAACTACGGCATATTCTCATTTTTTGACTGGTATGACACACTTTCATGGTATCCATATGGTAGGTGGTATGTAAAATCTGCATATCCCGGCACTCCAATGACGGCTGTAGTATTCTATTATTTCTTTAGATACGTTTTAGGACTTAATGTTACACTGTTGACAGTTGCTTATTTTATACCAGCAATATTTGGCGTATTTACAACTTTTCTTAGTTACTTTCTAGGTAAAGAAATAGGCGGAAGTAGAACTGGTTTGCTAAGTGCTTTGTTTATTGCAATTGTACCTGGTTATCTTCAAAGAACGATAGTTGGATTTTTTGATAATGAAGCGCCGGGAATTTTCTTTATGTTACTTACCTTTTATTTCTTTATAAAGGCTTTAAAATACGGATCAATAACGTCTGCTGTGTTAGCTGGTTTTTCTTTAGGGGCTTTAGCAGCTACATGGGGCGCGTCTGTTTATGCAATGAATCTAATTCCACTTACCGCATTTGTATTGGTTATACTAAAACGATATTCACGAAGGCTTTTAATAGCATATATTCCGACAATGGGCATTGGTCTCTTTATTGCCATAACAGTTCCTAGAATTGGTATAAATAAGTTATATTCAAATTTTGGATTACCTGCCGTTGGTATATTTATTTTGCTATTAATAATTGAGTTATGGACAATATTTTCAACAAGGATTATTAGTAAAGTCTCTAAGTTTTTATCACTTATTCTTGAAAAAATCCCTGAGCGAGTCTATGAATATAAATTTCTTTTATTTTATATTTTCATTTCAATGATTGCAGCCGTACTTGTTGCGATATTCTACTACAACATAATTCCTGAAATAGAATCGTCATTGATTTCATTTTTTGGATCTAAGTTTTGGGGGACCTTGTCTCCGTTTTATCGAGAGAAAAATCAACTATTTGCGAGCGTAGGTGAGCACCTTACATCTCCATGGTCAATTTTCTATTATAATATGCACTTTATAACAATATTCTTCCTTATTGGTCTCTATTTTCTCTTTAAACGTGGCAAGGATGAAGATATTTTCATCTTGTTAATGGGTCTAACCACCCTATATTTCGCTGGCTCACTCATTAGGCTTGTACTTATCTTATCCCCTGCAGCCTCACTAATAGGTGCCTATGGTATAGTTGCAATATATTCACCTTTTGTGAAACTATTTAAAATAAAACCAACAATAGTTGTAAGACGTAGAAAACGAGTAAGTAAAATGATGAGTAAGGAGTTTATAGCGCTAGCATTTGCTGCACTATTTATATTACTTGTCTTACAAACTTTTCATATTGTTACCGTTGATATGAGAATAGGTTCACCTGAAATTATTCCATCTGAAAATCTTACAGACTGGCCAGAAGCAATGGAATATGTTAACTTATATTTCCCAAAAAATGCTGTAATAGTCTCATGGTGGGACTATGGATATTGGATAACGACCCTAGGGAAAAGAGCAACTGTTGCAGATGGCGCTACTATGAATAAAACACAGATTGCTATGATAGGATATGCTTTTATGGCTCCCAATATAACAGAAACACTCCGAGTACTTAGGAAATTTAGAGCGACTCATATCCTTGTGTATTTTGGTCTTTTCCAACAAGGTCTTGGTGGCGATGAAAATAAATGGATTTGGATGGTTAGAATAGCTGCTGATGTCTTTGGAAATGATACAATTAATCCTGATGATTATTATAATGAGACCGGTGGAGAAGTTAAACCCATGTTCTTTAATTCTACTATATATAAACTGCTTGTATACAGAGAGCCAGGTGGGCCCTATGCCCAAGTGGTTCAACATGCGTTATACAATCCTCAGTCTGCATATTATGAGTGGAGTAAACATATGCCTGGTCCCGATGATCTTAAATTCCTTGAGTTAGAATATATTTCAACAAATCACTTAGTTAAGATATACAAAATTAAGTGGGATGAATGGGAACGTTATGTCATTGAGAATAATATTACCTTAGAATGGCCTTAAATGGGTTTTGAAAATGGTTAAGCAATTACGTAAATGTACAGTTTGTGGACGGTATACGATGAAAAAAGACAAATGTCCTGTCTGTGGTGGAGAACTTACTTTGCCCTATCCCCCCCGTTTTTCGCCAGAGAATAAATATCAAAAGTATAGAATTAAGCTTAAAAAAGAAAAGGGGCTTATTTAACTTTATTTCTCTCTTTTAAAGGAAAATATTAAACCATTTTCACGAGAAAATGATTCAATTTGAGTTGTAATTCTTTTAAGAGCTTCTTCGGCTGTTCTATAATCTCCCGCTATTACTTCCACTTTATACCTAGGAGCACCCACTGTATACATTTTTATTTCAACATCTTTCCTGCGAAATGCATTCTTACTGTTTAGTAGTGCCTGCTTTATAAGCTCTACACCATTCGATGATGTTGATTGAAGTATTATAGTTCCAGATATTTCTACTTTAGGTATCTTTACCTGTGTTTTTATTATGTTATATATCTCTTTTGCTAAATTCTTATCTAATCCAGCATCTATTAAAATCTTCTCTCCTTTCTCTACTGCTGTTTCAAAAGCTAGATAGACTTCACCATACTTTTTTTGTAGAATCCAGCATATTTCGTCTACCTTATCTGTAGGCATATTTGCTCGTTCTAAAGCTATTTCAATTATCTTTCTGGCTTTTTGTTCTCGTTTCCATGATTGTATTTTTAGGATTTTTTGTTGCTTTGTTACTCTTCTCATTGACAAATCTATTTGTCCTTTTTCTGGAATTACCCTAAGAACTTTGGCTACCACTTTCTGCCCTTCTCTCACATGATCTCTTATGTTTTTGACCCATGTGGTTGATATTTCAGAGATATGTATCATTCCTTCTATATGATTATATTCGTCTAAAGCTACATAAGCACCATATGGTTTTATATTAGTAACTGTTGCAATAACAAGTTCTCCTTCTTCTGGTAATTTTCTTTTTTTTCTCATATATTCCACCCTATAATTATAAGCATCTTAAAATGAAGTATTTTGATTTGTTTTCAGTTTAAGATAAAACAATATATTTTCTATAAAGCTTATTATAGTACAATAAAGTTCCTTAGGAATATAAATAGTTATGTTAATTCTTCTATTATTTCTCCATATATTTTAGATTTTCCACCTGTTGGTTCAGCTAATACTTCCCCACATACGTTACAAATAACGCGTATACTGCATCTATCAAAAATTATCTGCTCATTACCACATTTACATCTTACTCTTAAGAATTTACTTCGTGGTTGGGGTATTAGAATCTTTTTTTTCGAAGGCATGAGGCATTACCTCATAATCTCTAATTTTTTTAAGCGAATTCCTTCTCTCATTATTATATAACCACATTCTTTACACTTTAATTTGAGAGTTTGCTTTTTAGTGACTTTTGCTGTTTTTCTCTGTATAGGCTTTGGCTGTCCTCCATATCCTTTTTTCTTTCTAGCATATCTTCTCGCACCAGCTTTTAGAGGCGATTCTTTTCCTTTCTTGTATATTGAAACTGTATGTATTGTGTGTGTTTTACACCTGGGGCAATATGTTCTTATTTCCTTTGTGATCTTCATTTTTACTGTCCTCCGAAAAGGCTAAAAAATTGTATTAAATTCCACTTATTAATCTTATGGTTAGGATGCGGTAACGTCAGAAAATAGATGATGCACCAAATATATGATTCGCCACCACCTCGCGTGGGCGTTTCTTTTGTTCTGGGGCATACGCTACTTATCGTCGTACCTCCTTTTTAAATCAGCAATTCTCGGATGTTACCAAGATGCAGTCAATCTCACTCATCTTCAAGTTTCTCTTCCAGATTAATTTGCTCTGCTAATCCATCGTTAATCAATAAGTTTGCATTTTCTTTTGGAAGTTTCGCAATATCTCCTCTCTTAAATGGACCATATGTATTCAAATCCACCCCTGTTATCTCTGGAAGGTCTTGTTTTATTCTGACAATAATATACTCTTTACAAGCTTCCTTAGTTAACTCTAAGTCATGTCTTATAGGTTTTATTTTTTCTTCTTTTATTTCCACAATAGAAGGTATCCCTTGATCAAGAGATATTCTCTCTCCTTTACTAATCGAATCAATAACTTTTTCAAGAATATGTGATATTTCAAGCAAAAAAACAGTTATTTTTAATTCAAAATCTGTTAATCGTTCAAAATCGGGTTTTTCATTTTCGTCAAAAATATACCTCATTATTTTCTTAAATCGTCTAAGAATTAATTCTTGTATCATAAATAGTACATATTTTAATTCTCTTTTCTTTAATTCTTTCAATATTTCATTATCTGCCTCAGAAATTTCGTTTTTTAGGCTGTTAATGTAATCACTAACTCTGTCAAAAAAATCTCTCTGCAATGGTCTTATTTCTTTGCATTCCTTCTCTTTCTTCCATGCAGAATAAATTTCTTTATACATGTATATAACCACCATAAACTACATTTCAATAAATTTCTGCATAATCCTTACCTACCAATAAGACCGCAACACTATCTGGGACTTCTACAATATCTCCTGGATTAAAGGGACCAAACAATTCCCCGTTTAAAACGATCTCTGGCGTTTTTTCAATAATTTTTATAATGTGATGTCCTTTCTTAAAAATAACCGAATCCTTCAGGGGATCAAATTTTTCCAGATCAGTATAATTTATGATTGATACTTTTAATCCTGTTTTTCCATGGAGTGATGAGGGTAATCTCATAAGCCTTTTTATATCAGCAGTTACAACGCTATCTATTTTACATGAAAAATCTTCAATTGCATACCTTAATATAATATTTAATGTATCATACCTTAATATAGATGTAGGTACAACTCCTTCCTGAAGTTTTTTGATTATTATTTCTTTATTAGTTGTTATTACCTCAACTTTTTCATGTCCTATATCTCTTTTTAGTTTTTCAATTTGCCTATTGTTTAGGTTTTTAAGAAAATTTATTAAAGCTTTTATGCTTTTTCCTCTCCAAGCAGGCTCATTCAGCAATGGTAAGATAATCTTTCCTTTTGTATGAACTATTCCTTGAAGTTTAGGATCCACACCTTGGCCCAGAAGATAGTTTACGATCTCTCTACGTGCATTTTGATCCATTTCCCTAATAATCTCTGAATTAACATGAATATGATAGCCCCTATGTCCGCTGAATGTGATTGTTAACTCGTTATAATTAAATCCAAAGTCTGGTATTAAAAAGTCATCAATGAGTTTAAATGTTTCATTCTTAGCAGCTTCTAAACATTTTTCACAGAACCAAGTCTTTACACTAATTTTTGTTAATCCACACTTTGGGCATATATTTGGAGCTATACCCTTACCACTAAAGCCACAATTTTGACATATCCATGAATCATGAGAATCCTTACAGTCCGTGGGTATATGGTCTGCATCAATATCAAATACTAATTCAGCACCTATCCAAATTTTTTCCTGCATGCTTTTTGCATCTGGAAACTCATAATAAGCACTACTATAGTACGCATTTCTAGGGACTTTTCTCTTTAAATATAAAAAATACTCTTTCTCATTGCGAAATGAGATATGCCTTATCATAACATTCTCTTCAAATAGAGAAAATCCAAATTCTCTTCTTGTTATTTCTTCTGGTATATATTTTTCAATCCATAACTTATTATAATACTCTGAAAACTTATTTTTGAGGAACATTATGCTTTTTCGATTCATTCGTCTTCATCCCTCTAAGTCTTCTAAAATAGTACCTTATTGGATTTTTTTTTTTTTTTCATTGCATTTCTTCAGTGCATATTCCATGTACTTTAAGTGTCTTGCACGATGGCGGTGTATATTTTGTTCCATTTCCTCTTTATCCTGCAATATGCTCAACTTGATATCTGGCAATGTCCTCATCAAAGTCTGGGGATAAGCGCCAAATATCAATAACGTCATCAACACTAAAGCCTGCATTCAAAAGAAAACTTGTTATTGCAAATCTCGCAATATGCGGCAGATTTTCACCTTTTTTGATTTTATTTAAAATGTAACGCATACAAGGTGGAAATATATCCGAGCTTTTTCTCTTTATTTTCTTTTCTGAATAAAATTTCATTTCGGTTTTTTCAATAATCTCTTTTATCTCTTTAACGGCCGTTTCTAATTGAGCTGGTATTCTCTTAATTTTTGTTTTTGTTATTTTTTCAAATACTTTTTCTCTTACTTTTTCGGAAAGCAATCTAGCAATTTCTTTTTTACTTAAATAAACATACCCCTCTTTTATAAGTTTATTAACTAATTGCCAATATTTGTCATTGATATTCCTGCTTCCATCTAAATAATTTATAAAATGAATTCTAAATTCATATGCTGTTTCATTAATTTTAAATAGTCCGTGACTAATATCCCATCCAAAAGTATTTCTTGCTATATTTACTAAGACTATGTTATCCTCATCTTTCAAATAATTAAAGGCTCTTTTCTGTTCAAATGTGCTTATAAGTCTTGCTAAGTAAAAGCTTTCTGTTGCTGTTACTAAAATTAAGGTTATGTAATATACATAAACTTCTTCGAAGCTTTCTTCAGTTTGATGGGATGCTTTCTTTTTTTCTAATATTTTGATTACTCTTTTCTTAGCTTTATCGATTAGGGCTTGCTGGCTGAGAAGATATTCAATATCTATATTATTCTTCTTTAAAAAATCAATCGTAATATGACTCCACGGATATCTAATCATTAATTTGATTGAGGCTCCGCTTAATTGTTTAAGCTCCATATAATTCACCAAAGAATTAAAGAGTCTTCAATAAGAAGTAATACTAAAAAAATAAAAAGTTGTCTAAATTTAACTATAAAAATTAAGCTTCTCTTTTAGGTGCTAAATAGTATGTAATCTTGCCACCACCTGGTATCAGATACTCCATCTTCAATGGCATATCCGTTGCAAAATTAATCGTGAGAACATCGGCAGCCGCTACAGCTGCAATCATATCCTCCAAGTAATTAAGTGGATAAACAGCTCTGCTATCCTCTTCTACAACATATTCTAACACGGTTTCATCATCTTTGTTTATTTCTACAACTATTTCCCCTATATTACTTGAGGATCTAATAGTAAATAGAGTTGACGTGGCTTTCATTTCAACATATTCGCCAACTATTTTTGCGTCTTGAACAGCACTTTTAATTACATCTGGAAGTAACTTAATGTTAACTTTAAATGGAATGTTAGGCTTTCTAGCTTCCACTTCCTCTGTTTCCTGAAGAGCTATGCTAAATGTTCTTGTCACTTTTCCAATGAATCTAACTTTTAAAACATTTTCTTTGTCATCTAAGATCAACTCTACGATGTCGCCAGATTTAGCTCTTCGAGCCACTTTTCTAAACTCATCTAGGTCGACCTTGAATAAAGTTTTTTCTTCACATATATATTTATCAAATACGCTGTTTGGCAGTTCTATTTCCACCATGGCTACCTTAGCAGGATCCATTTCTGAGAGATATAATTTCTCTGGCGTAGCTACAAACGTCCCCTCATCAATTATAGCTAACGCTTTAATGATTGTAGCGAATAACTTCGGATCTGAGATTGATGCTTCAAACATAGTTTTTCCTCCATATATATGTTACTTACTTACTAAAGTAGAAGTATAAGTATATTTACTTATATTTTCGTAACATAACTAATAAAAGACTATTTGATTTTCAATATATATCTTATTATTTATTTCAGTAAATAAAAACTAAAGCCATGTTTTTATTTAAAATGTCATACTCTACGAGTTTTTATGTACTCCATCAAAATTTTAAAAATTTTTTCATCAAAAAATTGAATGATCTCCGCAAAGATGTAAGGTCTATTTTCCTCATCAATTTTAATTTCGCCAAAAATTCTTACATATTTTTCTTCTCTTTCAATATCCTTTTTCATATTTATATTTGATATATCGACTCTCATTACTCCACTTCCATCATCAACTAATAGTATATTTTTTGTTTTACTTATTATTTGCCCAATTATTCTAACATAACCATTTGAACCTGTCAACTCCTTTATTCTTTTAAACTTATGAAACTTCATAGTGGTCACCAGGGCTCTTTCTTTATACCAGCAAGGTATCCTATTATGTTTCCTATTGCGTGTGCGGCTGGTGTAATAAAAATTATTGTTAATATTATCAACAAATCAGGCATAATAATGAAATAACTAAAGATCAAAGCTCCAATAATGAAATCTATTTGGTCTAAGAGTGGAAAGAAAGCTCCTCTTTTTAATCCCAACCTTCTCTTTATAAAAGAGCCTACTAAATCTCCAACCAAGGCTCCAAAACCAATAATAAAAGCAGAAATGTAATTAACGCGTCTTGAAAAAGCAATTAAACTACAAATCCTATCAAATTCTCTTACATTATATGATAATAGTATCTGATAAATTACATTGTAATTAATAAAGTAATATATTATACCCCCTAATAGAGCACTCATTAAAATCCCTCCTATGAATCCTGAATATGTTTTACCTCTACCAAAAATAGGTTTTTTATCTAAAAAGAGTTTATTAAAATCAATAGGAGGGCCTCCTACTGTTTTTCCGAATATCACTGCAAACCCATTTGCTATGTAAGCTGGTGATATAAAATAAAGTCCCAACAAAAAAGAACTTATTATAACTTCTTCTTTGATTTCTAAAATGAATATTTCGTATAGTACAAAGGAAATAGCTAATGAGATTGTAATTATCAAATTACATAGTCCAATTTTAATGTTTTTTTTCATAACCACCACAACTTTTTAATTCGAATATGTATTTCTTAATTTACAAATCAATTGTATAATAAATTATCAAAAATACTTAAATATGGTTCTATGGTAGTGATCGGAATGAAATTCTGCCCAAAGTGTGGCGGTTTGATGTATCCAAAAAAGGTAAATGATGAAATAATGTATGTCTGTAATATTTGTAAATATTCTGAAAAGGCAGAAAATCTTAATACAAAGATATTTATTTCTCAGAAAATAAAACATTCACCTAAAGAAGAAATTATAGTTTTAGATTCAGATAATATACAGGCGCTTCCCTCGGATGATAATGTTATATGTCCAAAGTGTGGATCGAAAGGTGCTTATTTTTGGCAGATGCAGACTCGTTCAGCGGATGAGCCAACTACGATTTTTTATAAGTGCAAGAAATGTGGACATGTCTGGCGAGAATATTAGTTCTCTTTTTAATAATTTTTTCATGATAATTAGATTTTTATTGTTTCTCATGAGAATGTCCTATTAGGAAATTTACAAGTGCTGCTATAGCTTTAGCTAGTTCGTAATCCGATGATAACGTATTATTATATAAAAAATTTGATGGCAGTGATCTAGTCAGATATTCTATACACTCATCAATATTTAATTCCTTCCTTACCCAAAGTATTCCGAACAAAGCTTCTATGATATCACTTTTTTTACACTTTGGAAAATAATATCTTGCCATTTTATTTAGCAAAGATAAATCTAAAGCTGTATTTAATACTCTGTTGCTAACTTTAAATCCAATGGGTTTCTTAAGTTTGTTTGAGAGGCTTGCACTACATATAAAATTAATAATACTATCTCCGAGTTTTGCATAATTTTGACATTCATTTCGAAGAAGTATTTCTATTTCCTTCAATTTTCATCCCATAAGCTCTGCTAATGCTGCTCTATATTTCTCTTGAAATTCTTTATATGTTGCGATTACCTCTTGTAATGCTTTTATAATTGCATCTCTAGCAGATATTTTACTATTAGTTATTACTTTAAATATTGGTCTTGGTACAAGAGGATGTGTCATCGTATAACCAGCAAATTTAACATCAGGTAGATCATTTAGTTTCTTGTTAATAACATTTGCTAGAGTGTGTGTTAAATCTTGAATTTCTATTTCTATTTCGTTTTTCGTTTCTTTTAATATTTTCAATTTCAAATAACTACACCTCTATTCAGTGTGTTAAATTTATATAATCAGATGATAAATATCGTTTTTCTATATTTCCGCAATTTGGACATTTTAAAGTTTTATTACTTCTAATCAGTTGATGACCACATTTCGTGCAAAAAGCTAAGATAACCCCAAGCCCCTTTCCATTAGTAGTTAATATAACTGGAATGATACTTTTTACAACGAGAGCTTTAACTATATCCCCTGGAGTAAATGCGTCTTTTGCACTTCTTATAAAATTTCTTGAAATTTTATGAACAAAAATAACTCCTGTAACTGGTGTGCTTATATATTGATCTCTTATCTTATATATACTAGAAAACACCATTTTATCCTTTACATCATCCACCTTCGCAAATACGATGTCTCCTTTTTTAGGCTTAAGAATACGATTTACGGCTGGAAAAACTTTTACTTCATGAGTTTTTTTATCTATTAAAACAAATCCTGCTTCTTGTGAGTAAATAATTCCATTTTCTTCGTAAGTGCCTCTTCCTGGAATATACTCTTCTATGACCCCCAGTTTTTGCCCTGGTATAACAAAGGAACCGGTCTCTATTTTATCGTTAATATCTTGTTTCAAAACGATCACCTCATAATATTCTATATAGATCTACTAGGAAGCGATATTTTGTTTTTCTATGGTGCTCAAACATATGTGGTATTTCGAATACAAATTTTAAAATAACATCAACATTTCTTCCTTTACTTTTTACAAATGATGTAATAAATCTTCTTATTTCTTCCCCACTTTTATGCAAAGAGTATATGATATCTCCTATTTGCATTGCCTTTTCAAGGAATATGATATCACTGTGCCTTTTCTTTGTTCCAAAGGGGGGGTTCATAATAACTACATCACATGTTAGTTCTTCTAATTTTCTAACATCTGATCTTATAAAGATTATATTTTTTACTCCTATTTTTTTAGCGTTTTCTTTAGCGAGTTGAATGGCATCGTTATCTATGTCAACAGCGTATACAACTTTTGCGCCTAACAATGCTGCACCTATAGCAAATCTTCCACTTCCACAACCTAAATCACAAATTATTTTATCTTTTATGTCATCGTATGTAAAATTTACTATATGTAGTATCGTAGCCGCTAACTCGCTAGGAATCGTATACTGTTCTAATGATATCTTGGGCTTTTTAAGCGGCTGTACTTTCTCTAATATGATGGCTAATTCTTTCCTTGTTAATAAAACCATAATAATCACTATTTTCGATCTTTTAATAAATATATTTAAATTAAATTGTTCACTCTGTTTTTCTGATGATGTAGGTGATTAATATGACCAATGAAGATATGTTTGCTATAGAACGTATTGTTGCAAGAGAAATTTTAGATTCCCGTGGAAATCCAACAATCG
>JBECUL010000041.1:0-19878 GCA_040225955.1 Candidatus Asgardarchaeum abyssi
GAGATCGGTCTCCCAGTCCTTTACTGGTGTGGGAAATTGGGATAGATGAATGCTTTCTCCCTCGTCATGATAACGTTCTAAGTATATTTTCTCCGTGATCATAGGGATTATCGGAGCTAACAGTTTTAAAACAGTTTTCAGAACGGTATGGAGAGTGTACCAAGCTGCATTTTGCTCTTTTTTTTCTTTTTTTCCATTTCTATTATAGGCTCTTGGTTTAACCATTTCTATATAGTGATCTGCAAAGATGTTCCACACAAAATTTCTAACTTCAACTGCTGGTATGTGGAAGTTGAGATTGTCATATCCACTTTTTGCCTTCTTTATAACCTCATTAAGAAGCCCTAGTATCCATTTATCAGTTGGTTGTAATTCATAAGAACTCTTTTCCTTAGGAATCGAGAATGCTGATATAAAACGTGCGATGTTCCACAATTTGGTTAGGAATTTAAATGCGCCTCGCAATCTATCTTCACTATAACGAATATCCGATCCGAGGCTAGCTTCCAGACATCCAAAGAGACGAAGAGCATCACTTCCGTACTTTTCAATTAATGGTTTAGGCCATACAATATTACCTTTAGATTTATGCATAGCTTCTCCTTTTTCATCAACAACCATTCCACTTATCCAGACATATTTAAATGCAGGTCTATTAGTTAGTTGATATACCCTTAAAAGCGTATAGTATAGCCAAGTTCTAACGATATCCTTACCTTGGGGTCTTAGTACATTTTGAAATGCTTTTCTAAAGAGTTCATCGTCCCTCATGTATCCAATATATTCAATTGCTGTTATAGAGCTATCCATCCAAGTATCAAAAGTCCTCCACTCTCCCTCAAAACCGTCCGTAGATCCACAATATGGGCACTTATCAAAGGGAGGTTTTTCCTTCCAAGGTTGATAATATCTGCCCGGCTCTGGAAGTACGGGCTTTCCGCAATTTTTACAATACCAAATTGGAATCTCTGTTCCATAATATCTTCTTCTACTAATAGGCCAATCTGTAGAGATAGAGTCTAACCAATTTAGTAAGATCTGTTTTGATTCTGGAGGTAAAAATTTTATTTCATCAGCTATTTTCTTAATATCATCAACAAAGTCAATCTGCTTAAGATAAAACTCTTTCATAGGAATAAACTCTATGGGGTCTTTAGAACGCCAGCATATTGGAGTTCTCTGTAATATTTTTTCTTGCTTGATGAGAAGACCTTGTGATTTAAGATCCTCTATAATTCTTCTTCTAGCCTCTTCTACTGTCAGTCCTGCATATTTTCCTGCTTTTTCAGATAGAGTCCCCTCAGGGGTTATTAAAACAATAGGTTTTAGCTTTAATTCCCTAAATAACCTTACATCTGTATAATCTCCATATGAACAGATCATCGCAGCTCCAGATCCAAATTCCATTTTAGCTTCTTTATGGGGTACAATCTTTACTCTCTTATTATAAATTGGAGTTATTGCATACTTACCATGTAGATGTTTATATCTCGAATCGTCTGGATGAACGATAACTGCAGCGCAAGCAGCAAGCAATTCTGGCCTAGTTGTTGCTATTATAAGATCCTCGTCACTATTCTCTATTTTGAACTTTATATAGTTCAAATAAGTTTCTCTCTCAATATATTCAACTTCCGCGTCGGCTATTGTTGTTTTGCATCCAGGACACCAGTTATTAGGTCTATAATCCTCGTAAATCAAACCTCTTTTCCAAAGTTCTATAAATGTGGCTTGTGTAACTGCTCTATACTCTGGGCTATCTGTTCTTATTATGTTATCAAAATTATGACAGCTTAACCCTAAACGTTTTGCTAATTCAAGAATTTCCTCTTCATATTTATCAAGAAACTCTTTACATAATTGTATGAATTTATCTCTCGGTGTAGAGTGCATAGCAATGCCGTATGTCTTCTCAACTTGAACTTCTATAGGTAATCCGTTTCTATCAGTTGCCATCGGAAAATGGACTTCATATCCAGACATTCTCATATATCTTGCGATCATATCTATTTGAGAATAGTGTATTGCTCCGCCGATATGCCAGGCACCACT
The DNA here is from genome assembly GCA_040225955.1 of Candidatus Asgardarchaeum abyssi. Lineage (GTDB taxonomy): Archaea > Asgardarchaeota > Asgardarchaeia > Asgardarchaeales > Asgardarchaeaceae > Asgardarchaeum > Asgardarchaeum abyssi. The sequence continues at coordinate 2,053 of JBECUL010000041.1, forward strand.
ACAGTATGGGGGAGGAGTATCTATTGCGAAAACTGGTTTCTTTGTGTCTTTATTAAACTTAAATATTTTATTTTTAAACCAGTAGTCTATTATTTCCTCCTCTATTTTTGGCGTCCATTGTTTTTCTTTAAGCTTAGAATTAGAAATCGACATGTAACTCACTCCTTTTAACCATAAACTATTATTTTATACAATGTTTAAGAGTTATTTGCCTTATGGAAACATTGGAAGTTAAATCACGAAACACATTTAAATCTTTTTTAAGTAAACAACTATTAAATTTTATTTGCAAAAAAATTTAGCTGGTGATTTTATGGACATCACAGAAAAACTAAAAGAAATAAACTCAAAACTACTTTGGCAGAGAACACATTACTGTGGTGATATAACTCCTGAACTTGATGAAAATGAGGTTGTCTTATATGGATGGGTTCATAGAATCAGGGATGTTGGCAAACTTAAGTTTATTCTCTTAAGAGATAGATCTGGAATTATTCAGCTTGTAGTTAAAAAAGGCGAAATTAGCGATTCTGAATTTTCTCAAATTAAGAAGTTGACACCGGAATCCGCTATAATTGTAAAAGGACATGTTAAGGCAAATCCCAATGTTAAAAAAGGAGTCGAAGTTTTAGTTAATGATCTTAATATTGTCAGCCTATCTGCTACACCATTACCTCTTGATGTTACTGAAACCGTTCCTGCTCTTTTTGATACACGTTATGATAATAGACCAATAGATCTAAGAAAACCAAGAAATCAAGCCATATTTATGGTAAGGAGTATTCTTGTTAACGCGCTGAGAGAATTTTTCATTAAGAACGGTTTCATAGAGATTCATACACCAAAGATAGTAGCTGAGGCAACCGAGGGTGGCGCAAATGTGTTTAGAGTAAAATATTTTGAATATGACGTATACTTAGCTCAAAGTCCTCAACTATATAAGCAGCTAATGTTAGTTGCTGGATTTGATAAAGTATTTGAAGTAGCTCCCGCTTATAGAGCAGAAGAGCATAATACTCCCAGACATCTTAATGAGTATATAAGTATCGATGCTGAGATTGCATGGATAAAATCCCATGAAGATGTAATGCAAGTTCTTGAAAATGCTGTTGCATTTGCAATTGACGAAGTTATTAAACATGGTAAACAATACCTTGAGCTCTTAGAGGTTGAAGTAACTCGACCAAGTTTGCCATTTAAGAGAGTTACTTACTCTGAAGCACTTGATTTGTTATCAAGTGAGGGTAAAGAAATACCTTTTGGTGAAGATATAGACACCGAAGGTGAGCGGTTACTTGGAAAAATAATGAAAGAAAAGTACAATGTTGAGTTTTATTTCATTACAGAGTATCCTGAAGCTATACGGCCATTTTATACTATGCTCAAACCAGAGGATCCCCGTTTAACTAGAAGTTTCGACTTAGATTATAAGGGTTTAGAAATAACCACTGGCGGGCAACGTATTCACGATTATGACTTCTTGGTCCAAAGGATAAAAGAGAAGAACTTAAATCCCGATAGTTTTAAGTTTTATACGAAATTCTTTAAATATGGAGTTCCTCCTCATGGTGGTTTTGGTCTGGGATTAGAGCGCTTTACAATGCAACTACTAAATTTATCCAACATTAGAGAGGCAACTCTTTTCCCCAGGACTAGAACTAGGGTAACTCCCTAATTAGGAGGCAATTCTTATGTTATCGAAAGATGAGTTGCGAAAAAAGTTTTCAAAAGATTATAAGATTCATTATGAGGTTGACTTCTTTAAGCAAGAAGGTTTTATCAGAAAGAAATGTCCCATTTGCAATAGATATTTTTGGACTTTAGATCCTGATAGAGAGGTTTGCGGCGAACCACCCTGCGAAAGTTACGAATTTATAGGCAATCCTCCAACTAATAAAAAGTTTGATTATATTGAAATGTGGCGATTTTTTGCGGATTATTTTAAAAAACGAGGCCATACTGAAATAAAACGATATCCTGTAGTTGCACGTTGGAGAGACGACCTATATTTCACAATAGCTTCCATTAGCAATTTCCAACCATTTGTTGTGCGAGGTGAGGTTGACCCTCCAGCAAATCCATTAGTAGTCCCTCAAGTTTGCCTAAGGTTTGGTGATCTTTCAAATGTAGGTGTTACTGGTAGACACTTTACTTCATTTATAATGGGTGGTCAACACGCATTTAACACAAAAGAAAAGACAATTTACTGGAAAAACGAATGTCTTGAAATGAATTTTATATTTCTTACAAAATGGCTGGGAATACCAAAGGAAGAAATTGTCGCAAAAGAGGATGTCTGGGTGGGTGGAGGTAATTTTGGTCCGTCAATGGAATATTTTATACGTGGCCTAGAGGTTGTGAATCAAGTATTCATGCAGTATGAGCAAACACCAGAGGGCCCAAAAGAGCTATCCACTCGTGTTATTGATGTTGGATGGGGCCACGAACGGCTAGTGTGGATATCTAATGGGACTCCAACATCATATGAATGCGTTTTTGGTCCTGTTATGGAAAAATTAATCAAGCACGGAAATGTTGATATTGACTGGGATTTATTTAGTAGGTATGCTAAACTTGCTGGAAGTTTAGACGTTACTGAAATAAAAAACATTAGTAGCACATGGGAAAAAATTGCTAAGCAACTTTCTGTAGATGTTGATTATCTAAAGTCAACAGTAGCTCCTATGCAAGCTCTCTATGCTATTGGTGATCATGTTAGAACACTGGTCTTTGCTCTAACCGATGGTGCAATACCTAGTAATGTTGGCGGTGGGTATAATCTCAGAGTCGTATTAAGGAGAGCGTTAAGCTTTCTTGACAAATATAACTTTGACTTTACCTTAGGGGATGTTGCATTATGGCATATAGACTACTTAAAAGATTTATTCCCCGAGCTTGAGGAAGCTTACGACGATATTATAAAAATTTTCAATTTGGAAGCTGAGAGATTCAGAAAAACATACTCAAGAGCAGTGAATATGATAAAGAATATTCTAAAGAGAAAAAAGGAAATATCGCTTGAAAAATGGCGTGAATTGTATGTAAGTCATGGCATTACTCCCGAGATAGTTCAAGAAGTTGCGAACAAAGAGAATATAAAAATAGATATCCCTCCTGATGTCTATAGTGTTATTGCCGAAAAAGATGAATCTGTTCCAAAAAGAGAAGAAAAGAAGGCCGAAATAATTATAGATTTGTCTCAAGTTGAAGGTCTACCTCCCACGAAAACTCTTTATTATGAGGATTCCTATATCAAAGAATTTGACGCCAAGGTGTTAAAAATTTTAGATGGCAATGGCAAAAAATACGTTATTTTAGATAAAACTGCGTTTTATCCTGAAGGAGGAGGACAGCCAGGAGACACTGGCGAAATAAATGGAAGATCTGTTATTGATACTCAGAAAGTTGGTCAATTAGTTGTTCATATTATGCCAGAGGTTGATTTTTCTGAAGGTGATATTGTTCATGGTAAAATCGATTGGGAGCGAAGAATTCAACTAATGAGACACCATACAGCAACGCATATACTTTTAGGATCAGCTAGAAAAGTTCTTGGGAGGCATGTATGGCAGTGGGGATCTCAATTAAACCCTGAAGTGTCACGTCTAGATATAACTCATTATCAGTCGCTTACTTTAGATGAAATAGAGAAAATAGAACGGCTCATAAATAGAGTTATTATGGAGAATCGTGAAGTGATCACGAAATTTATGGATAGACGAAAGGCAGAAGATACATATGGATTCAGACTTTATCAAGGTGGCGTGGTTCCAGGAAAAACCATTCGTGTCCTTGAAGTAAAAGATTGGGATGTAGAGGCATGCGGCGGGACTCACGTCAAAAAAACAGGAGACATAGGCCTTGTTAGAATAGTCCGTGTAAAAAGAATTCAAGATGGTGTGGTTCGCATTGAATATGCAGTAGGAGAGTCAGCTCTTGATTTTATGAATAGAGACAGAAGACTTCTTACTAAAGCAGCTGATATCTTACATGTTGAAACAGAGAAACTTCCTGATACTGTGCTACGATTCTTTAATGAGTGGAAACAATATAGAAAGGAATTAGAACGAGCTAGAATTGAATTGGTTAAACTAAAAATTAATCTGCTGCTTCAAAAGAAAAGACTCATTAATGATGTTTACTTTATTGTAGACTGCGTGGACGTGGTGAATCAAAAAGAGCTTTTAGAGTATGGAAATCAAATTTCTAATATAGTTGACTATCCACTATTCGCAGTCTTGATTACAAAAATTGACAGATCAATAAGATTCTTAGTAGTAGGCAATTCAGCTTTTTGTGACAAGGGATACTCAATTGAAGTAATTGCTAAAGAAATAGCTAAAATACTAAGTGGTGGTGCAGGAAAGGTATCATCCACTATATATCAAGGTGGTTCTAAATTAGTTAGTGATATCGATAAAAAAATACGCGAAATATCAGAATATTTGGAAAATAAAATATTTAGAGTTTAATTTCTGGTTTTATTTGATGGTAGCTAATCATAACCTCTACTTTTTTTATCCCCATCGCTTGTCTTATATAATCTAATGTCTCCCTGAACTCCTCTGGGTTATCCGCTGTAACCTTACACAAAATGTCATATTCCCCGGTTACTTCATGCATTTCAACAACTTTTTCATTTTTTCTTATATGTTCATAAGCTGGTTTAATTCTTGATACTGGTTCTACCCTTACAAACACAAAACCTATTATATTTGGTAATTTTTTAGCTCGTCTGGTTCGTCTCATCTATATCACCGGTTTTTCGAAACTGAAAACTTGGATCATAGTCTCTGTTTTCATAACTCCTCTAATTTTACTCATTTTCTCTGTCAGTAAATCCTTTAACTCATCGGTACTTGTAGCTACAACATCTAATATGTAATCAAATCTCCCTGTAACCTCAATAACTTTGATAACATTATCTAAGTTTTGAAATTCAGTTCTAGCATCCGCAGAATGTCTGGGGTCTATAATGACTCCAACTAAGGCTCTAATAGGATATCCTATCTTTGTATAATCTATATCGATTGTAAATTTCTTTATTATTCCCTTTTTGATAAGTTTTCTTACTCTATTATATGCCGTTGGTACACTAATTCCTATTTTTGATGCTAGTTTTTCATATGTGCAGCGAGAATCAAGAGATAGTTCTCTTAAAATTTTCATATCGATTTCGTCAACCATTTTTCTCATTTTTCTCACCGGGATTTATACTGTTTAATATTTTTTCATTAAGCATTAAAAAATTTTTCACTCTATAAATGTTTTTCCTAGTGTAAGTTGTAAAATATCCAATAAAAGTATAAAAATGAGAGAAAACGAACTTCAAGTTTATAATTTAAGTTTCTTATATAATACTATGGTGATGTTGAAAAATTTTTATTTTTCTCTAAAATATTTTTCAAGAAAATGATAAAGAAAAATCTTCAGCTATATGTATTTTTAAGGTTTTCTAAGCAATTTTAGTAATTCAGTCGGTATTTCTGAGTATTTACTAATCTTAACGAGCTTTCCCTTACCCAGTTTAGCGATTTTTTTGCATACATGATTACACCATTCATTATGGCTGGGTAACTGTATTACATGTAATTTTGGATATCTTGTAGCTATTGGTAATGGGTCGGATCCTTTGTTATAACATCCGTCTGTAATCAAAATTGCCCACCTTCTGGGGTCTTTTATCTTGTTAAGTTCTTTTAACCCTTTTTCTAATGCATCATCTAATCGAGTGTATCCAACCGGCTCTGTATCCAAAATCGTGTCTATAACCTCTTGTATATTTTCTCTTTCATTCATTTTCTTCAGAACAGTTGCAACATTATTAAATACTATAATTGCGTATCGATCATGTCTCATATGGTATGCAAGCGTCGCTGCTGCCAACGCCGCGTTTAATATTTTATCTCCATGCATACTCCCAGATGTGTCTAAAATTAGAACTCCTGTCTTTCTCTTTCTTTCTCTAATAATAGTTACAATGTCCTCTCTATCTATTACATCTTTTCCTATTATATTCTCAATAGTGTCTTCAATGTCGAATTCGTGACTCTCTGGTGTGAATTCTCCTTTCCGTAGAATAGATCCTCTGATTCCTTGACCCGATATTCGTAAAGACATCTTTAATACAGCACTTCTTACAATTCGTCTGAATAGTTTTCTCTTTGTGGGTAGCATTTCTCCTTTAAGATAAAAGTACAACCGAGGGACAATAGGAGAGCTCATTTGCTCTTTTAACAGTTTGTCAAAGTCTTTACTTGAGGCAGCTCTAGCAACAGCATGTCTTTTTACTCTTGCTAGGAAGAGAAGAGCCTCCAAATTACCATATCTGATTGCTGTCTCTGCTAATTCCTTTACGTCATCAAAATTTAACTCTCTTGAAAGTTTATTTATATCAAATCCAATAGGTTTCTGACCAAGCTTAATTATTTCCTTAAGGATCTCTTTTTTGGATACTTCTCCAAACAATCTTTTTCTGAAATCATCGGCTCGAAATGCGGGAGCCTCTTTCATCAAAAATTTTTCGACAAGATACTTCTTACTATCTCTTCAATTATTTTTTCTACAGGTCTTGTAGAGTCTTCTGATATTTCGATTCTTTTTCCAATACTTGCAATAGAAACTTTTATAGCAGTATCAACATCAAACTTGCCCATATAATGTATCATCTGAGCGATATCTATTGCTCCTCTTACAGAAGCTCCTCTTACAATCTCTGGATGTTCTCTAGTCATTCTGACAACCTTTACTGCAAAATCAATAATTTCTTCTATATCACATCCACTTTTAATACGCACAATCTCTTTTTCTTCCTCTTCGGATTGATATCCAAGCTTAATCCATATGAATCTATCTTTCAGAGCTTCACTTAAGACACTTGTGCCTACGTATTCTTCAGGATTTTGAGTTGCAATAACCATAAATCCATCTTTAGCCTTTACCTCTCCAAGTTTAGGTATCTCAACTATTCCTTCATCAAGAGCTGGAAGTAAAGCATTTTGGGTTCCTTCAGGCAACCTATTTATCTCATTAAGGAATAAGATGCCTCCATTAATCATTGCTTGAACCAGTGGGCCTGGAACAAAAGCATCCCATGTCCATCCTTTTTTAAGAACAATTGGAGGATCGAAGAATCCAACCATTTTAGACTCTGTAAATCTCTCGTCTCCATCAATTCTGATAAACTTCTGATCAAAATATTTTGCTAAAGCTAGTCCAATTGTGGTTTTTCCTACACCAACTGGTCCTTCTATTAGTACATGCTTTCCTGCAAGTTTAGCTACTACTAGCTGAATTAATTCATCCGTACGACCTACTACACCATAGGTTCTTTGTATCTCCTCAACTATTCTGAGTACTTCCTGATTTCCGCTTAACTTACTGATTTCCGCCTTCATTATATATCACCATATCCTGTTTTTCTATCAAGACAATAGAACTTAGGTGTTTGCCGATACAATATACACCAGTACCTAATCTTGATTCTCTTGTAGTATATCATTTAAACTAACAGCAAAAACGTTATAAATTTATCTATTCTTTATTTTTATAGCAAATCTGTTTACTCGTTTGCGGGGGTAGCCAAGCCTGGTCAAAGGCGCAGGATTCAGGATCCTGTCCCGTAGGGGTTCCCGGGTTCAAATCCCGGCCCCCGCACTAATTGATACCAAAAACCTTTTATCTCATAACTATAAAACAAAATTATGAGAAAGTTAGGGGGCGGTCGTCCAGCTTGGACTAGGATGCTCGCCTGGGGCGCGAGTGGTCGGGGGTTCAAATCCCCCCCGCCCCATTAAGAATTTAAATCGAAATTTCTACTTTTTGTTCACGAAGAAAATTCTTTAGATCATTCAGGTATGGCATAGCCTTTTGCGTTCCAATTTTTTGAATTTTTAAAGCTGCTACCGCATGACCTAAGAAGGCGCAATCTTTAACCTCAAGTTTATTTAAAAGTCCAAAAATAAAACCAGCCGCATATGCATCACCTGCTGCTGTTGTATCAAGAATATTCTTTATTTTGAACGATGGTATATGATACGTTTTTTCACCGTTGCTAACAAAAGATCCTCTATCTCCGAGCTGGACGGATAAGATAATATTCAATTCTTTGGCGATTTTATGAACAAGGTCTTCTGTCGGTTCTGATCCTACGAATGCTTTAAATTCTACTCTATTTATGAAGAGTAAATCTATATTTCTAAAGAGATACTTCAGCTTATCATATCCTATGAGGAGTGTAGTCTTTCCTGGATCAACACTTAAGAGTATCCCTGTTTTTTCCTTTACAGAAACTGCTTGTTCGATAACTTTTTGCTTAATGCTTGCAAGATGTAAAATTTTTGCTTTACTAATATATTCCACCATATCCTCTGTAATAGATAATTCATTATTCGCTCCTCTATAAGTATACATAACGTGCTCTCCTTTTTCAGTATTAAAGATTAAGGTAAAGCCTGTGATATAACCACTTAGGATTCTAAGGAATGTTGTATCTACACCCTCACTTCTAATAGATTCTACGAAGAACTTTCCGTTTTCGTCATCACCTATACATCCAATAAACCCTACTTTTTTTCCTAATCTAGATATGCTCACTGCGAAGTTTGCAGCTCCTCCTCCTGCAAATCTGATAAACTTTTTAATCGGAACTTTTTCATCTTGCTCAGCCAATTTCTCGGTTATCACTAAATTATCAATATTAGCATTGCCAACAGCGATGACATCCATACATTCACCATCCAACTAAGTACAAATCGAGGAAAATTAAATTAGGAGAGAAAGTATTGCTTTCTGGGCATGCAGCCTATTTTCTGCTTGATCCCAAACAACACTATGTGGTCCATCTATAACATCATCTGTTATTTCGGCCCCTCTATGCGCAGGTAAGCAGTGCATTACAATGACGTCTTCTTTGGCGTAGCTTAAAAGTTTACTATTTACTTGAAAGGGTGGAAAGATTTTCATTCTCTCCTCCATTTCTTTTTCCATGCCCATAGAAACCCATACATCGGTATAAATAACATCGGCGTTGTCAACAGCCTCCTTTGGATCATATACAATCTCTACCTTTGAATTTGATTTTTTGGCATTTTCAAGTGCCCACTTCATTATCTTCTCATTTGGCAAGTACTTTTCTGGAGTGCCTATAGCTATATTCATTCCTACTTTTGTTGCAGCAATTAAAAGAGAATGCGCTACGTTATTTCCACCATCACCAACATATGCTAATTTTACATCTTTAAACGTACCTTTTTTTTCTCTTATAGTCATCAAATCAGCAAGAGCCTGGCATGGGTGTGTAAGATCAGAAAGTCCATTTATTACAGGAATGTCTGCATATTCGGCTAAGGTTTCTAAATCACTATGAGAGTAAACTCTTGCCATAATACAATCCACATATCTACTTAATACTCTCGCAGTGTCTGCAATGGTCTCTCCTCTTCCAAGTTGCAATTCATTCCAACTAAGATATAATGTAAATCCACCTAATTGTTTCATAGCAACCTCAAAAGAAACTCTTGTTCTAGTAGATGGTTTTTGAAATATTAATGCGAGTGTTTTTCCTTCAAGAAGTTTATGTGGTTCGTTTCGTTTTTGTTTTCTTTTAAAATCATCTGCAGTATCTAACAGAAATAGTATTTCTTCTGTTGTAAAGTCTTGAAGTGTTAAAAAATCTCTTCCCTTTAAACATACCATACTAATCACCGCATAATGTTATCTTTTTCTTTATTATTTTTTCATATATAATTCAAATTATTAGCGCCAATGTCTTCTAATATTTATGATGAAAAAATATTTTTCTTTAGAGATATACTTATTAAGTCAGATATTTCATATTTTTAAGGGTTAGAAAATGTCTAGCTCTGACGAAGGCATTGACGAACTTTTTAGAAAAACAATATTTGACCTAGAATTTATTGAGCTAAAACTTGAGATGGGGTTAGTCGAGGTTCCTATAAAATTAACTGAGAAAAACGCAGATATAGTAAACTACTTACAAAATATAGGGTCTTTTGATGAGGAGAGTGAAACTTTTAATGTTCCTCTCTTTATAGCGCATGTTCTTCTCAAAAATAATTTATGTGAAATAGATATTCCATATTTCAAGAATTTGTCACTTGCACTACGTTATATACTTCAAGAGCAAAACAATCCTACATTGCAAAGTTTGCCAGAGAACTTTTTATCTTTACTAAAAGAAAAATTAGAGTTATTAAAGTATATCAATAAGAGCAATCCTACACCCTCTACTGTAAAGGATGCTCAAATGTTAGAGCTTTTTTTGATGGATCTTATAGACGTGCGATTATCAAAATTGTTTAAGATTTTAAGAGCAAAAGAGGTTCGTAATTTAAAAGAGGTATTAACCAATGAAGAACTATTACTTTATATCTTACTCCTCGATATTTATAAGAAGTGGTTAGAAATTGTAGGGATGCAAAAATAAGAAAGTGTAAATATTTGAAAAATAGTAAATTATATAACTTAAGATTTAAATTGCTCCTCTCGGGGTTTGAATGTTAAAATGACAGAAGAAATAAATATTGAAGCAAGATTTGAAGAATTTCTAAGAATATATCAAGATGAAAAAGGGAATTATAAATATAGAGAACGCGCTAAAGAAATGGCCGCTGAGGGGATGATATCCCTAATTATTGATTTTGATGATCTATTAAGATTTGACCCTGAACTAGCTCGTATTTTGCTTTCAGAGCCAGCTCAAGTTTTATCGGCTGCTTCGAACGCCCTACGAAACTTAATGCAAATAATAGATAATGAGTATGCATCGTCGGTAAGGAATTTTCATGTTCGTATAAAAAATCTACCTACTACAATTCCGCTAAGAAAAATACGTTCTTCTGAAATTGGAAAATTAATACAAATAAAAGGTATCCTCACAAGGGCTAGTAAAGTTAAACCTCTTCTTCATACTGGCGCTTTTAAGTGTGGTAGTTGTGGTGCAATAACTTATAAAGAGCAAGAGGAAGGAAGATATTCTCCTCCTTTGATCTGTAGAAGCTGTGGTCGAAAAGGACCTTTTAAACTACTTGAAGATGAATCTACTTTTATAGATTGGCAAAATATTCGTATTCAAGAAAGGCCAGAAGAATTACCCGCAGGACAGCTTCCCAGGTTTATTGATGCAATAGTAACTGAAGATTTAGTCGACAGTGCGAGACCTGGTGATAGGGTTACTATAGTTGGTATTCTTCGTTCTACCTTGGATACTCGTACTGCTGGAAAATTGGCTACTTTTAGTACATACATTGAAACTGTATATATAGAACGGGAAGACAAAGAGGTTGAAGAAGTTTATATCTCTAAAGAAGAAGAAAAGGAGATACTTGAATTTGCTAAAGATCCTTTTGCAAGTGAAAAACTCATAGCATCTATTGCACCATCAATATACGGCCTTCGTCATATAAAGGAAGCTATAGCTCTTATGTTATTTGGTGGTGTTACAAAGGAGTTGCCAGATGGTGTAAAGATACGTGGAGAAATAAATGTGTTACTTGTAGGAGATCCCGGTACGGGTAAAAGCCAATTACTTAAATATGCAACTAAAATAGCACCTAGAGCAATATACACTACTGGAAAGGGGTCTACAGCTGCAGGTTTAACAGCAGCTGTGGTTAGAGATTCTATGACTGGATCTATGACATTAGAGGCTGGTGCATTAGTATTAGCTGATAGAGGACTTGCTGCAATTGATGAGTTCGATAAGATGCAAAAGGATGATAGAAGTGCTATACATGAAGCAATGGAGCAGCAAACCATTTCAATCGCAAAAGCAGGAATAATAGCAACCCTTAATGCTAGAACAGCAATTTTAGCGGCTGCCAATCCTATATTTGGCCGATATGACACGTATAAAACTGCAGCTGAAAATATAAATCTGCCAGCAACAATACTATCGAGATTCGATCTAATTTTCGTTTTGACTGACAAACCTGATCCAAAGATGGATAAAGAGCTTGTTACTCATGTATTACGATTACATCAAAGACCTTATGAAATACAAGAAGATATACTTCCTACAGAATTTTTGAAAAAATATATTGCATATGCTAGGAAAAATATCCATCCAAAATTATCAGAAGAGGCTGCTAAAATCTTAGAAGCGTTCTATTTAGAATTAAGAGCCAGAAGTAGTTCGTCCTCTGTTGCTATAACTACAAGGCAGTTAGAGGCCTTAGTGAGATTAGCTGAAGCTCATGCAAGGATGGAGCTTCGTGGTGTTGTTACAGAAAAAGATGCAAAAGCTGCAATTCGACTAATGAAATTATCTTTGCAACAAGTAGCCTTTGATGAGACAACAGAAAGTATAGATATAGATAGAATTCTTGTCGGCAAGCCCAGATCCCAATTAGAACAGATGAGTAGAGTTCTTGATATAATTATTGAGTTAGAAAGGGAAACTGGTGGCCCAGTTCCTATCACGAAGGTTATTGAGGTTGCTGAAGAGGAGGGCATTCCAAGAAACTTTGCCAAAAAGGTTATAGATGATTTGAAGAATGATGGAACTATTTATGAACCCAAGCCAGGGTTTGTTAAGAAAGCATAAAGGTGCCTTGTATGGCTTTATCTCTTGTAGAACTTCCAATCCCAACGAAAGTGGCTATGTTACTTAAGGATAAAGGTATAACCACCCTATACCCTCCTCAAGAAGAGGCTGTGAAAAAAGGTATTTTTAAAAAGAAAAATTTAGTTATGGCTGCACCAACGGCATCTGGGAAAACACTTATAGCAGAGTTAGTTATGTTAAAAAACATTTTTGAAAATAGAGGTAAAGCGATATATCTGGTTCCATTAAGAGCGATAGCATCTGAGAAATATAAGGAATTTAAGAAATATGAAGAAATTGGAATAAAAGTAGCTATTACGACAGGTGATTATGACTCTTCAGATCAATGGTTAGCTAATTATGATATAATTATAACAACAAATGAGAAAGCTGACTCTCTTCTCAGACATAACCCCTCTTGGATTAATAATATTGCTGTGATAGTTGCTGATGAAATCCATCTCATCAATGATGAGGATCGTGGTCCAACACTTGAAGTCGTCTTAACAAGGTTAATGCAAATAAATCCTGAGGCCCAAATAATTGCATTAAGTGCAACAATAAATAATGCTGATGAAATAGCACATTGGCTTAATGCGGAGTTGGTTGTAAGTAATTGGCGTCCAGTTCCACTTAAAGAGGGTGTGTGTTACAGACGAACTGTGCAGTTTTCAGATGGTTCCATAATTAAAGTAAAAGAGATAGTCTCAAACGCTACAGTAAATTTAGCACTTCATGGGCTTTTAAATGATGGACAAGTTTTAGTGTTTACTAACACGAGACGTAAGGGTGTTAAATTAGCTCAAAAAATAGCCGATGTTATTTCGAATAGACTTTTTTCGCAATATTTGGAGAGAGAGTCTCTAAATAAAGTTTCACAAGAAATTATTAGCTCAACCGAAACAACACAACTAAGTAGACAGCTCGCTGAATTGGTAGTTAATGGAGTTGTGTTTCATCATGCGGGGTTACATTATGTTCATAGAGAGATAATTGAAAATGCATATAGGAACAATATAATAAAAATAATTGTTGCAACCCCAACCCTTGCTGCGGGTGTAAATCTTCCAGCAAGATATGTTATAATTGATAGCGTAAAACGATATGACATGCGATACGGATACTCCTATATTCCAATTTTAGAATATAAACAAATGGTGGGTCGTGCTGGACGTCCACAATACGATGATATAGGTTATGCAATAACGATTGCTAGATCAAAAAGCGAGATTAATTATCTTCTTGAAACTTATGTGATGGGAAATCCAGAAGATATAACATCAAAATTAGCTAATAGAGCTATATTAGTTAAACATATATTAGCATCAATAGCAGCAAAATATACTCCATCGTTAAAAAATATGATCACGTTTTTCTCTAGGACTTTTTATGGATTTAAAGAGGACTTGTCCATAATAGAAAGAATAATAAAAGATAGTTTATCTTTTCTATTAGCTGAGGAATTTGTAGTTGAGAAAAGTAATTTCTTCTCAGCAACCAGATTTGGTGAAAGGGTTTCTCAGCTGTATATAGACCCATATACTGCAATTATCTTTAGGAACTTTTTGCTAAGTGATAGAGATTTTTCAAATATAACAGCATTTGGCTTGCTCCATCTGATATGCCATACTCCAGATATGCCGAAATTGAATATCTCAAGAAATGAAGTATATGAGTATGAGGACATATTAGAGGATCGATATGATCAAATTCTGGTATCAACCGACGAGTTTTACAGGGGCGGTTTTGAATATTATGAGTTTTTATCTGAAGTAAAAACAGCATCCCTACTAGAGGATTGGATTAATGAAAAGCCTGAAGATCTCATTCTTGATAAGTATAATATTGGTAGTGGCGATTTACTAAGATTAAAGGAGAATGCTGAGTGGCTTTTATATGCTGTAGGTGAAATAGCTAAAATTTTCGGAAAGGACAAGATTCTTAAGATCATTAATGATCTAAAAGTTCGTGTTAAATATGGCGTAAAGCAAGAATTGTTGGAGCTTGCTAAACTTGAAGGTGTTGGAAGGATAAGAGCTAGAATATTATATAATGCAGGTTACACGACGATAGAGAAGCTTAGATCAGCAAATCAAAAAGATTTAGAGAGATTACCTTACTTTGGTCCTAAAATTGCTGAACAAATTATAAGTCAATTAAGAAGAATTTAAAATCTCTTTCCTCCATTGAGTGATCTTTCTTCTCAAAAATGATATAGCATTCTCTGTTTGTTTAATAGCAGTACCAATATAGTTCTCTGGTTTTAGAGCATGGTCTAGATCTTCTTCCGAGACTAATTTTCTAATATCATCCATTTCAAGAAGGCAATCCTTAAAGGGCTTTTGATACTCTACAGCATTCATCGCTGCAATTCTTATCAATTCATGTGCTTTCTGTCTTGGCAATCCTTTTTCAACTAAAAGGGTAAGCACGCTTTCTGATAAGTTTAAACCTTGTGTGAGGTAAAGATTCTTCTTTACATTTGCTTCATTTACTTTTAGCGTTTTCAAGATTTTAATCATCAATGAAAGAATATAATCCGTCAAAATAACCACATGTGGTATTATTATTCTTTCTGATGACGAGTTTGTTAAGTCTCTTTCATGCCATAGTGGTATGTTTTCAAGTGATGAAAACGCTAAGTATCTTATTACTCTTGAAATCCCACAAATTCTTTCAGATTTTATAGGGTTTCTCTTACTAGGCATGGCGCTGGATCCAACTTGTTTTCTCTTCTCAAAAAATTCTTCTACCTCTCCTATCTCTGTTCTCTGAAGGTTTCTTATCTCTGTTGCAATTTTTTCTAAAGTTGATGCAATAAGTGCTAGAAGCAATAAAAACTCGGCATGTCTATCTCTCTGCAATATTTGTGTTGTAACTAGTGGCACTTGTAGTCCTAGTTTTTCTAGAGTTATTCTCTGAATCTCTATTCCTTTTTCTCCTAGCGCTGCTTGGGTTCCTGTAGCTCCTGTAATTTTACCTACTAAAATTCGTCGCTTTGCCTCAATGAAACGTTCAATGTGCCGTCCTATCTCTGCTGCATATACTGAAAACTTTAATCCGTATGTAATTGGATTTGCATGTTGTCCATGCGTTCTTCCAACAGCGACTAACTCCTTATATCTTTCACTAAGCTCTAATAATGTACTTTCCAATTCAATAAGTTTTTCACCGATTATTTGGTAAGCCTCTTTCAATTGCAGTGCGAGTGCTGTATCCTTAATGTCATTGGAGGTTACCCCTAAATGAACATAAGGTTGGGCATATTCCTCACACACTTCGGTAAGAGCACGCACCATTGCCATTAGATCGTGCTGGATTTCTCTCTCTATTTCTTTTACTCTCTCTAATTTAACATACTCTAATGATGCTTTTTTCGTAATTTCATCTGCTGCCTCTTTTGGTATGTTTCCTACTTCTGCATGAGCTTGTGCTAGAGCAGCTTCTACTTCCAACCATTTTCTTAATGTATTCTCTTCTGAAAATATTTTAATCATTTCTGGGAGGGCGTATCTCATCGTGTCAATGGGGCAAACTGTCATATTGACCACCTACATTTATATAATTTAAAAAAGTGATTTACATACTTATGTAATGGAGCAATAGAATAAACATTCTCATTTGTTAAAAATTTTGTTAACTAAGAAACTGTAGGAGATGCATGATTTAATGAGAACGGGCATCTTCTATCATGAAAAATTCTTGGAACATAAGCCAAATTACAATCATCCTGAAAATCCAATGAGACTTAACTATATAATTGAAAAATATCATGCAAGTGTTGATGATAAGATTAAGAAAAATCATGACTGGATAACTCCTACCTCTGTGTCTGAAGAAATAATATTACTTGTCCATCCAAAGGGTCATATAGAGCGTGTAAAGAAGTTAAGTGAAGTTGGCGGGGGCTTCATGGACGACGGAGAAACCTATATATCTTCTGGGACTTATGAAGCTGCTATGCTAGCCGTTGGCGCTTGCATAAATGCTATAAAAATGATTCTTGATGGAAAAATATCAAATGCATTCGCCTTAGTAAGACCGCCGGGGCATCACGCGTCTCATGAGATTTCAGAAGGGTTCTGTATATTTAATAATATTGCAATAGCTGCGAAATATTTGATAGAGATCCGTAAATTGAAGCGAGTTGTCATAGTAGATATTGATGCGCATCACGGAAATGGGACACAAGATATATTTTATTGCGATCCTAACGTATTATATATTGGTTTTCATCAAGACCCAAGAACACTATATCCAGGTACAGGTTTTCCTACTGAAGTGGGCGAAGGAGAGGGTAAAGGATTTACTGTAAATATTCCTATGCCACCTACAGCTACTGATAAACATTATTTAATGGCATTTAATGAAATAGTTTTTCCTATAGTTCTTCAATTTAGTCCCGATTTTGTATTAGTTTCTGCAGGCTTCGACGCTCATTTTTATGATCCACTAACTAATTTGCGTTTAACATCACAAGGATATGGAAAAATTGCGAAAAAAATCAAGGAGTTATCCATAAAGAGTGCTCATGGAAGATTACTTTATGTGCTAGAAGGCGGTTATCATCCAAATGGATTATCTAATAGTGCAGTAAATTCAATAACTGTAATGTCCGATGATATAATACCTCTTAAGGACACATTTCCCATAAAACATAGCGAACATGTAGATAGTTACGTTAAAAGATTAATTAGAAATATTAAAAATATTCACAAAAAGTATTGGAATTTTTAATATTAAGAAAATAAGCCGCAGGGGGGATTTGAACCCCCGACCAACGGATTTCTTTCTAATGATACAAGTCCGTCGCTCTGCCGGGCTGAGCTACTGCGGCATAAATAAAGAAAATGCCGAGGCCGGGCTTCGAACCCGGGACCTCTGGATCTCTCATCCGACCCTATATTCCGTGGGCATGCACCCACGGGATTATGAGTCCAGCGCTCTAACCAGGCTGAGCTACCTCGGCAATTATATTCTGTTATATGAGTTTCTATTTTTCAACTTAAATTTTTCGTTTCTATCAGTACTTCCGCACTATTTTCGAAATGAGTACGCTCCCTAGACACCAAGATCCGCCTCAATCCTCCATGAATTTTCAAAATTCCCCAATAAAAAATATTCCGCGCACACACCAAAAAGTCATGTGAAAGCATCGTACGCATCAAATATTAGAATAACCAGTAGACATCACAATCACAAGTCATATTGCTATCATCACCGGCGGCGGCCAGCTCTCACGCTCACACTTGTACGGGATA
>JBECUL010000042.1:0-19187 GCA_040225955.1 Candidatus Asgardarchaeum abyssi
CAAAAAGGAGTGCGGCGGAAAAAATAATTTTTTCGCAACCAATACGGATTTTTCACCTAATTAATGCGGAAGTACTGTACAAAATCAGAGACTTTATTAGGGCATGTATAAGGATGCATCTAGTCATCTATTCGAGCTCTCTCATCATCTCTGATTTCTGGATTCTCATCAAATAAACTGCAGTTGCTGCGCATATTCCTCTCATGATTTAGATAAAAGCCACTTATATGCAGGCATGAACTCTATTTCCTTTCCATCACGTTTTATCTTCTCTTCGTATTCCCAAGTCAAAATATATCCCTTGTGGAGGCCCAATCGTTTTAAACCGAGCAGCAGGCCTTCAATTTCTCTTTTACGGGTATTTTTGTCTTCTGGATCGTAGCATACATTAATTAGGCTGTTGATGGTTATTCCCTCTTTTATTACAAAATCGATTTCTCTCTTATCTATCTGATAGTAAAAGGCTTCGAATCCCCTTCTTTTTATCTCTAAGAAAACAAGATTCTCAAGCATAGGGCCTAGGTTTTCGGATATTTTAAACCCAATAGCATTTG
Organism: Candidatus Asgardarchaeum abyssi; assembly: GCA_040225955.1. Classification (GTDB taxonomy): domain Archaea; phylum Asgardarchaeota; class Asgardarchaeia; order Asgardarchaeales; family Asgardarchaeaceae; genus Asgardarchaeum; species Asgardarchaeum abyssi. The sequence continues at coordinate 555 of JBECUL010000042.1, forward strand.
CAATTCCTGTGTCGATGGCATATATCTTCTTAGGCATAATTATCTGATCTTTCACTTTTTCGGAGTATGCATTAACCCGAAATATTAGATAAACTTGCTCTAGAAAGTCCATGTACCGTTGTATCGTTTCAAGTCCCATGCCAAAGATGTTTCTAAGCTTTCTATAGGTCACTCTTTGTCCTGAATTTGATAATAAATAATACGCCAATTCTCTAACTTTCGAGTACACGGCATTATATCTACTGACCACATCTTTCGTTATAATGTCCTCAAAATATTCAATCAATATTCTTCTATGGAGGCTTTGAGGAATTGAAAATAACTCAGGAAAGCCACCTTGCCCCATATATTCTCTGAGATAACCTCGAATTTTCGCCTTTTCCTCGGTTCCAAAATATGCAACTCTTTCTCCTTTAAAAAATAAAAATTCCCTAAACGAAAGAGGGTATATTTCCAGCGATATTTTCCTTCCAGTCAGTATTTTAGCGTAGTCAACTGGAATGAAATATGAGGATGAATCCGTAATGAAAATATTTGCCTTCTTTAGGTCGACTAAACGTCTAACTAAACTTATCCAATCTCGGGCATTATGAACTTCGTCCAAAAAGAGAAAGATTTCCTTAGGCTTTTTGAGTTCAATATATTTTTTGTATAGTTCCTCCAGAGGAGACGCTGATAATCGAACATCATCAAAATTCAAAAGCAGTATATTTTCTGGCTCAGTCTTTGTGAGTAACCTATCGATAATTTGATACAGGAGCGTACTCTTTCCAGATCTTCTAACGCCAGTTATAATTTTAACTTTATTCAAGTGAACTGTTTCCTCAACATGCCTTAGAATTTCTCTATCTTTTCCTCTCAGTCTTTCTTCTACTCTGCGCTCACGCCACCAAGGATTCCAGTCTTCTAAAGCTTCAACTGCCATCTGACCACCTTTCGGTTCAAATTATATTTATATTTGAACTATTGACGGTTCATATTTATTAAGTTATCTTTCAGCAAAAAATGTGAAAAACTTCTTGAGAAATGCTTATGATTCTATTAATAACGTACTTTGCTTGAAAATAAATAATACATGAACAAAAAATAACAAAAAATTAGCTTCTATATTGTTTTTAAAAGAGAGTCTATTATATCTCTGAGCCTTCTTGCATATTTTTCGAAAGTATAAACTCTTACAATTCCTAGAAGTCTTGTTGAAATTTCACGTATCATGGATCCCTTTCGCATAGCGATATCTATGGGTTTATTTTTATTATCATATACTAAGATTGAATATTGTTTCTCTTCATACTCTTTAGAGGGTATAAATATATATGGGGCTTGTTTAATATCAATGCGTGGTTCATCAATAAATACACCATCCTCCGGGATTTGAGCTTTACCCAACTGCTCTATGAAATCTCTTCGGTTTTTTAGTTCTCTAAGAAAGTGAAATTCGCTACTGAATCGCTCATCCATTTTACTTATGCTCTCTTCAACTTCACCAACAAGTTTTATCGGTTCTCTATAAAGAATCATTTTAATTAGTTTTCTTACTTTTTCATCAATTTCCTTATTTTTTAGAAGAGATCTAAATTGAGAAATTAACCATATATCATCCTTGTCGGTTAATTCTTCTTCTATGTTTTCTTTAATTGCTGGATATTGAATTATGCCGTTAGATAGTAATTCTTGCATAACTTTGCTAACCATTATTTCAAACGCACGCTTTGTTTTATGAATATACACTTGCCGATACATGTAAAAACGGGCAAATACGAATTCTTCGGCTACATAAATACCCTTCCTAGAAACTATGAGATGCCCTTCATCTGTAGAAGTTAGGGATATGAGAAGTCTATCTAGATCATAGATACCATATTTAACACCGCAAAACAGTGAATCTCTAAGAAGGAAATCTAACCTATCGGCATCTAGCTCAGAATGTATTAACTGGGATCCTGATGGATACTTTATGTTTGACCCTCGAATGTAGTCAACTATGTCGCCTATATCACTATTGCTAAATTCATCTTTTAAATATCCCGTAAAGAAGTCCTTTCGATTATTGCTTTAGTATATTCTTCGTGACCTCCTCTAATTTTTAGTATCTTTTCCATAACTTTTTCAAATGTGTGAGAAAGAGGAAAATGCCCAATGTCATGTAATAGTGCAGCCATCGCAATTTTTTGACTTTCTTCTTCAGGAATTTTAAGATTTTGAGTTATCTGTTTGGCTATTTTCATAACACCTAGAGAGTGGCCAAATCGTGTATGAGTTGCTCCATGGAAAACATAATGAGCTAGCCCCAGCTGTTTAATCCTACGTAACCGTTGAAACAGTGGATGCTCAATTATTTTTAATTCAAGAGGAGTTACTTCGATGAATCCATGTACAGGGTCTCTAAAGTATTTAAGGTCATCCGTCACTACGATCCCCGTAGGAGATTATTTTTCTTCATTAAATTGTACATATTGCGAATTTCATGTTTATTGAATTTATACCCCTTAATGCCTTGCAAGACCTTAATTATTTCATCAACACCCTTTTTCTCCAAACCAGAGGTATAATTTAGTATGAAATGTATCGAAGCTGCCAACTCCAATTCTCTTGGATTAAAATCTTTAGATATCTCTTCTAACTTTTCTAAAATTAAATCTACCTTATCCTTTGTTTCTTCGTCGATCGAGATGTCTTCCTCACTTAAACTTTTTTTAATTTTCAATTGCGCAGACGAAACAACAGGAGGTAGTTTATATTCCAGAATATCTTCAGCTATTAGAAAATCAACATCGCTATCAAGTTCTTTACTAAATGGACCGAAAAGTCACCATCTAAACCTATATGAAAGAGGAACACCACCTTCCTCCACGAAGTATATGATTTTCTGAAGAGCCTTTCTACCCTTTACAGTGCCCAATCTTTTAAGCACATAAAGAACCACAGAGATGTCATCTAGCATTGTAACAACGCCTCACATAGAAATTTAATTCCTCCCATTAGTACCTAAATTATTATATTTTGGGTTACTTTTTCCTTATTTTATTTATCATAAAAATTATTATCTTCTAAAAGACACAACCAGAATTCTTAATATTAGTAATTTTTAACGCATTTAAACCACGATAAAAATGAAAATATCATCCGGTGCTTCAATAGAGAGACACACATAATTAGTAAAGTTGCGAGGTCATGCGTAAATGAAAACGAGCCGCATTTTTCTAGTAGTTTCCCTTTTAAGAAAAATTTAGCTGCCTGGTGCGCATTAAAGCATACAAACCAATACTTATTCCTATCAAGGGCACTTTCAGCCTCCTCCAGGAATTCTCTACCCTTTGTAACCAGTCGCTCGAACTCATGTCTATCACGCTTTCTAACTTCGAATTCTAATTTTCCTTTTCCCCTCTCTTATACAACTAGTATGATGAGAAAACAAATATAAAATCTTTTTAGGATGCTGATGACACTACATAAGACAAGCAGAACCAGAATAAAACGCTCTCTACTTTGCCTGCTCAACAAAACACGGAAAGGGTATTTAAGCACCTCGGCTCGATACAATAACTCATATTAAATAACCCATTGCAACAAAAATCCATATCTGCTCGTCACAGAAAACTTGATTTCACCTACCCGCAACCAATCCGTTATAATTCAAATCTCTATCTATTCATATAACCACTTATTTTACATTCACCTTCAACCTCCTCGAAACTATAACTCACAAAAACCACACCCCAGCCAATTTAATAGTGTATTACACCAGTAAAAAGAAATCTAATAGCTTATTTTTTGAAAATAAGTTAGAAAAAACCTCTATTTTAAGAAAAAAGCTTATATAGTAGTTTTTAAATAGAAATAAGTAATTAGATTGGAAATTGTGGATTTTGAATTGGAGGTGTTAATATGAGTGGAGGTAGAAGGTATAATGGGCCGACGGGCCTGGGTGTATGGTTACAGAGGACTCATAGAAGGAGGAGAAGGACGGAGCAAGAACTTAGAGTTAGGAGGATGTTAGAGGAGCTGAGAGTGGAGTTTGAGGAGCAGTATGCGATTATGTTAGGGTATAATGAGGGGAGGCCTGGAGTGAGGAGGGGGGAGGGAGTGAATTGGGCAGTGGTAGATTTTTTCATAAGGGGGAAGAGGAGGGACATAGTATTAGAATGTGGGCAATACAACATGGGAAAGAGTAGAAATCACTTGATGGAGAGAGTAAGGATAAAATCACGGGAACTCAACTTGAGATTTTTTGAGATGAAGTCACGCTATGATTTAGTATGTGTGGCGTTCATAGAGGCGCCGGTTGTGGATCTTAAGGAGTACATAGCTCCGAGAATACCATATGCAGATTTTGTGGTGGATAGCCTTTCTGAGCTTAAGAGAGTTATCAGAAAACTGACTAGATGAGATGATGGATTTTGCCTAGGGATGTAGAAAGTAGATTGTTTGACAGGATTGCCGAGCAAACCACATTAAGTGTGCAAATTTATAGTACTTTAAACACTCTTAGGAGGTTACTTTCCGAGAAGAGGGAATTTTTAGATTTTTTAAGGGGGATACTGGGTTGGGAAAAGGGTTCTGTTTTCAAGAAAAAAGTAAGGAACAGAAAGGGTGGAAGAACGTACCGCTACTATTATCTGCGGATTAGTAATGGTGGAAAGAGATATGATATATATCTTGGAAGATATTGCGATGAGCTAAAACATATAAGACGTCTTGCGCGAAAAATATCAAGTATAGATAGGAGGATAGACAAGGGGCTAACAGCAATGCGGGAATTAGTAGATATATTAAGGGAGCTGGATGATACTGCTAAGAGAATGTTAGAATTAATTAAGAGTAAAAAGGAATTTAGGAGACCTAAACTACTATCAATGAATAGTTAGGTTATCAAGAGGGATGGATGGGATGATAGATTTGCTTAAGATGTAGGAAGTAAGTTGTTTGATGGGTACTGGCTGGAGAGGAGTTATTTTTTATGAAAGTAACTATTAAATATATCTTTTTATCTAATTTGTTAATAATTTCTTTTTGTTGCCATAACATTTTCTAGGGAGGTTTTCCATGAGCAGCTTGCAAATGAATCCAGATGAGGTTTTATCACCCTTGCTGAGAAAACTCTATAAATCAACGAAAAATGTTGCTAAGGGCAAAAAGAATAGACATCACAATCGGTTTACCGTATATGACTTACGAGAAAAATTTATTGAAAAATGTTACCCTGATGAGCAAGCTAATAAAAAAATCTTTAGATCACCTATTAGTTGCTTTAAAGAAGTTCTACGAAACTTTATTAAGGAATATAAAAATGATGGGGATAAATTTCGAGAGTGCATCAATGTTTTGATGAAAAATCTCGAATTTTCTAATGATCGAGAAGATTCGAATGAATTAGAGCTTAGCGGCGAAAAGCTAAAGACTATTATAAGTAAAACTATAAAAATATCAATAAAGAAAAGTAAAATATTTCCTCATACCTCTCGCAAAGACCTTATAAAAAATATTGACAATACGATTGAAAAAATTATAAAAGATGACAAGAAAAAATATTCTTTTAAGTTAGAAGAGCTAGTAGAAGAGATATCTATTCGCTACGAGAGTAGTAAGGAGACATCCAGTAAAAGAGTATCTAGCGAAAAAAGTATTATTAAAAAATATAATCTTACATTTGAATTTATTTTTGGTTTTGATCGTGAGAAAAAAGACCCTAAGGAAAAATCTATATTGATAGAGTTTCGAAATATATCAGTAAGGTTACCAAACTATGATATAATAAATATAATGGAGAAGAAATTACTTGATGAATTATTTAATAAAAAACTCAATAGGGAATTATCAAAGTTCGTGTTCAAATTTATACATGCTTTACTCTACTTTTTATATCAAAATTTAGAAAATCCTACAAAATTAATTAACGCTCTACAGATAGAGAGTGATAAGGATATTAAAAATTACCTTAGAATTTTACTTTTTCATTTCCACTCAATAGATGGACTGATTTGGGCTTGTTTTAAGCACGAGGTTTGCAAGAGTTGTATTGCAGCTAAAGAATATACTCTATCAACTGGGAGAGAAAAAATAATACGTGACCCAATGTACGGTGATATGATCTTTGAACCTGACGAGATTGTACTCATTGATACTTGTTATATGCAAAGATTAAGGCGTATTAGACAAATGGGTTTTCTTGACTTCATCTTTCCAGATGCTGTTAACACAAGGTTTGACCATTCTCTAGGAGTTGCACATATCGCTAAGAGAATATATAGTCTACTTAAAAAAAGAGGTTTATTTAAAAAAATTTTTTCTGATATAGTTGCTAATAGTGAACTATGTAAAAATCTTAAGGAGAAAGAAAAAGAAAGAATTATAAATTTAGTAACTAAATTGGAAGAAAAAGTGGTTACATATGCTGCAATTCTCCATGATATAGGTCATGTTCCCTTTTCTCATACTGGGGAAGGCTACTATAACATACTCATAGAAGGAAATAATAATTCGAGGAATAACTTAAAAAAGTTGCAACTAAATGAACTACGACATAAAATTTTAAAAGAGAAACCGCACGAGGGAAATGGGTTTTTTCTTATTGTTGAACGAAAGAAAACCCTTACCACGCCTGCTGGATTAAATGCAATACCCATCACAAAAAATTCTAAACTTCGAAAAGAGGCTATATTTAAAAATTGTTTATACATAACTTTAAAAAAACTTTTTGAATATTATCTGACTCAACAAATAAAAAAATTAAATCTAAATATCAAAATTAAAGAAAATGCAAAAGAGACTATATTAGATCTTTTAATTGCTAGAGTTGCATTGTATATTATAAATTTAAATAAAGATAAACTCTTTGAGAATGCAAAAGAATACCTCAAAGAAATAAAATATCCCATAGAATCAAAAAACGACAAGCTATGTATGGAAAATGAGATGTTTATGAGATGTCTATATATTATTAACAAGGAACTTACAGAGAATGCAGATCATTATCCATTTCATGAAATAATTAATGGCGAGTGGATAGATGCAGATAAATTAGACTACTATTTCAGAAATGCATATTTTTCGGGACATGAATTCATAATTGGTCATAGAGACCGAATCATCAATTCTATAAGTATATGTAAAAATGCTAATGGAAAATATTTTCTTTCCGTATATGGAAAATCTATAGATACTGCTTACTCTCTCATTTTCAATCGTTATTTTCTGGATAAAGCCATTCATTCCCATCCATTAAACTTAGGTATGGAACACATCATGAAACGTTTATTAAGGGAATATAAAGAATCTCTGATAAAAAAGAAAATTGTCGATTTATCAAAAGTTTATGAAGAATGGAAGAGACTACTCAGAAATAATGATATTGAATTTATTAGTTTATTATTAAATGAATTTATTAAAAATCGACTTTTTGATAAAGCTGCAGAATTATTTAAGCTAATGCATAGGTCAAAATTAAAAACATTTACTATAATTGAGTTATTCACACTAAACAATAATAAAAAATTAAAAAAAGTATTAAATGACTTAGAGGAAAAAATTAAAAAAAACGACAAAAAACATTTATTCATTTATATAAGAGAGGAAAGATCACCGACAGAATCTTTGAATGCCTTTTCTAAGATAAGATCTTTTATGCGTACTAAGGGTATTTCTGACCTAACTTGTGAAGACGAAGAGAGCTACTTAAAAACCATACATAATCCTGGTGAGAAGGAAACTATTCTAGCTAGGTTGTTCATCTATATTGATATGTCCCATTTATTTGATATCATGAAGTCCACGAATGAATCTATATACAATATATTAGATAAACAAAGAAAATGTATAAATGAAATAGTAGATAAGCTGAATAAAAATAAAGAAGATTATGAAATAAAAATCAGAACAATTAGACCTTTATTAGGGAACCGTTCAAACTTTCTTTCAATGCAAAAAAGATGCCACGAAAATAGGTCTGAAAAACGATGATCCACGCAGCAGTGGAAAACATTTCGATTCAAAAAGCAATGCCCCCTAAACCACCAACATTAATAATGATATTTTACAGTATAATCTCTCTAGACTCAGATTTAATGACGCCGAAATGGATATAGTATATCAAAAATATAATCGCGCATCTAAGAAAGCTTATTAAAAAATTTCATTTATAGTTAACTTGATAGACCATCGGTTCTACGAGCTTATTTAAATCCATACACATTACATTACAAAATAAATGTATGTTTCATTATATCGTGATATTGATTGCGGCATATAAGGTAGCAATTTCAATAACCGTATTTCCTCAGCTGGACAGTGTAACAAAGCCTCTCGAGCTATTAAGTCTCTAAAGATTAAAATCATCTATATGGACCGTGGATTTTATTCGATCAGCGTGATTAAGTTACTCAAAAGACTTAAGCTAATATTCATTATCTATTCGGCTGAGATACATTGTATGAAACTAGTTCTGAAGAGCATTCTTAAAGATGAGTCTCTTCATAAGATAGATATGAAACAAAGAATAGTAGTTAAGTGCAGAGTTGCTGGTTTACCTGCCTGATGGACGAAAGAAAACAGAGCTAGTCCATAGTAATAAGTTCCAGAGTTGGTGTTAAGGAGTTAGAAGATGAATTGGCATTCCAGAAAATGCCTCCCAGTGTTTATAATCTTTAATCAAGATATTTAAAAGTTCTTTCTCATCTTTAAACAAAGAGATGTGAGATGGATTATTCTGAGCAAAGTACTCGATAAATGGACTTGGCCTTTTCGAAAATGGATAATAGATATAAATAGGCTTACCCCATCTATATGCATACGCTATTTCACTCATAACACCCGCAGACACATTCGGTGAGTGATGATAAACAACAATTGCATGACTATTAAATACCATATTAAAATCACGCTTAACAATTTGTTTTCTTAGAATATTTGTTGCATTTTCTATATCATCCCTATTTAATACTATCTGATTTTCGCCTTGTTTAGGATCATGGAAGTCTATTTTTATAACTTGGGCATTACTATTCTTTTCGATTTGGTTATCGTACTCATTTACAATTCGCCAATCATCAATAGTTCCAGGATCTAAAACTATAAAGTATCTACTTAGCGCTCGAGCAAAATTTCGGGTTCTTTTAAAGACATCCTTTTTTGATTCAAAGCCAGTCATAGGATAACTTAAGTATACTCGTTTCTTTCTTGAATCGTTAAAGAGAATATCAATGAATGTTTCTGAAGGATGATTTCTTGAGAATTGTAAAATATACTCCAAACTAAACGATTCAATATTTTTTGATAATTTTGTAATTATATTTTCGATGTATCTTATGGCTTCTTCTCGCCACTCTGCTAACTTAGTTATACGTACTTTGTTTTCATCTCTATCAAAACGAGGAAACCAGTCGGGATCATTAATTATCCTTTGACGAACATTTAAAACATTGTCAATTATTATTAATATCTTTTTAGGATTTAGCATCTTTATTATGTCATCATCAAAACCTTCAACTTGTTCACCATTCCATCTAAAAAGAGATGGGGTGCTTACTATGTGGGTCTTTTTGTCACTCTGGATTATCTTCTTTACTATTAATTCAAATGCAGCTCGCTGAAACTCACTTATTAATTCTTTATTTCGGATGGCAAATTCTAGCACTGTTTTTCTATCTATAATATATCCTCTCTTTGAAGCCACCTTTTGAAAATTCATGGAGGACTGAGGCGGATCTTGGTGTCTAGGGAGCGTACTCATTTCGAAAATAGTGCGGAAGTACTGTTAGAGACATCAGATATATATACAGGGAATGTCATTGTACATAATATCATTGAGACTGATAATGGATGTGTGAAACATATGATTGAGCTGAAGGGATGAGAATTTCGTAATGAGATCACAATTCGTTATAGACGGACTTTTGTGAGATATCACAGCTGATTTTTGATGTATTCACAAATTAGTTAAGCATTTAACATCCTTCAGTTGTGTAGAGTTAGAGTCTATTCTTTATGATGTTGATTTTCATAAAGCTCTGTATAGTACGTCACGTGCCTTCAAGAACACACTAAAAGAATAAAACGCTGTTATGAAAAGATGCAAGATGTTTCCAGTTAAGCCTAATTAGAAAAATTACATAACTATCATCAAAATAAAGTAATAAGGTATCAACCCCCTCGGGGCATCCGAGGGGGTTGAATGCCCTACATGGGCAACACACCTACACGGTGACCTGCGCATTTTTATTTATAATTCTTGAAATATAAAAAATTAACTCTATCTATTGATTTTTTTGAACTTTTTAAATCTCGATATATACTTCCTTTTTCAAAAATAAAAATTTTTTGAATTTTAGCAATTTAATTGTCAAAATTTAATTAAAATAATGAAAAATATTAATAATGAATACTCCGCATTATAAACAATTTTGATATCAAAGGAGAATAGTTAAAGAGCAAATATTCTATCCTCTATCTCGAACTCTTAATTACATTATTCTGTATTATAGATAGATAGTTTGATTAGATAGAACCAAAATAAAACTAACAATTGTGATAGTGTATAAGTACTTATAAGAATAGTCACAGAATTATAAATGAAAATGGCGCCACAAATTGATAGGTTGCGGTGAACGTTTTATCTACAAATTTTGAATTACACTGTATCAGAAGCTAAGTAGTTTAATCCCATTCTTAATAATTCATCGTGCAGTATCCTAAAATAGAACTTATTAGTGCTAAAGACGCAATAAAGATGCAATTTAAACTTTTATCTATCATAATGGTTTGTGCATGGAAAATAAGGTGAATCTAATTGAATATGAACTAATGGTTTACCTAAAAATTAAAGAGTTAGTAAATAATTAATTGGGTTGATCGTTAAGAAAAAAGGCATTGGTAAAACTATTACGATTTTCTATTATAACAAAGAGAATTTATGATATAGTAATATACTGGCATGTTTTCAAAAGACTCTTTTAAATTAAAAGGATTAAGATAAAAGTAGATATCATCTAAAGCACAAAATTGAAAGATACTGGAGCTTACTAATTTCAATCCTATCAGCAATTCTCTTTACAACACTTAGGCTCGCTATAGGCATCTTACTATAACAGTCTCAACTTCTTATGATAAAAAGAAAATAGTGACTATTTTAAAAGCAAAAGCCCTCTGATACCCATTACGAACCTTGACCCATGCTGATTTTAAGAAAAAAGTTTCCCCAGAGGGTTTAAGCCCGATTGGGCTTTGGGCTCTGGGTACCCATTAACATACCCTCTGCTAGAGGGTGCTTATTTTATGAGAGGAAGAAATATTAGAAATATGCTTCTGGGATGATTTATACCCTATCGGGTACTGGGTGTGGCGGCACCCGTTAGATCTCACTCCCTATGGGGAGAGAGATTACTTTTTGAGAGAAGAGTTAACATCTTATTGTTTAAAGGGAAATGGGGGCGTATTTTGGAGAGAGAATTGTGTAAATTTTAAAACATATGATTTAGGGTTTACTGATAGTTTAAGGAGTTGGCTCATTGGTAGTGTTGATGGTATTTTGTTTTGTGAATTAATTTATTTTGAAAGCTATGGTGATTTGATTTTAATTGTTAATGGAAACTGGTTATTTAGTGGTTTATTTGAACTTGGAGTCCTACTAAAGGACAGAACCGTTTTTTCACTTTTTAGCCGGATGCATTGGTCTTTTGGTTATGAAATGGCATTTTCCTTCGTGTTTTGGAATCTGATTGCATCGATATTTTTGAGGAATAGCTATCTTCTTGATTTGAAGAGAGCTTTAGGAGACCGTTTAGCTTATCTTGGTAGTACAAGGTTGTCAATTCTTTTCGGGCATAGGGATCTTTTTGATCTTTCGAGAGAGGTTAGAGAGATTTTAGCTGGTCTTGATTGTGAATGGGCGGCAATTTTTCTGGGGTATAGGGATTTTTTCGATTTGGGGATTGGGGTTAGAATTGATTTAGGCTGGTTTGCGGGGGACTTTTCAAATTTTGGATTTGGGGGCGGGATTTATTTTATTTTGTGGAGGGCGATTAGAATTGATTTAGAGTTTGTTGTCGGATTAAGGTTTGCGAGCACGGTTTTTCTGTTTTCAAAAGGGTACCTTTTGAAAGGGGGTTGATGGATTTTGAGGGGGCTGAGGAATTATCTTCTTGGGTTCTTCCGTTTGGAGATTTGGATGTTTCTGTATTGAGTGGTGATTTACCGAGGGAGAACTGGATATTTGGTCTTGATTTTATGTTTTTGCTCATCGATGAGCGTATGAGCCACATTGTCGGGGTTGATAGTTCTTGGGGAAAAGAAAATAGCCTATATGCCAGAGGGCTCGGGTTTTCATATATTTGGGTATCACCTCCAGAAATAAGAAGTTGTGACGGATATAAAAATTACGAGGAAGTTTATTTCCCTAGGAGGGTTGGAAACTCCCTTTGCGGCGACTTCTATTATTGTGGGAGTTGGGTTCTTTCGGTGCCTTGCAAGCTTTTTGTTTTGCGGATGGGACCTAGATTTTTTCCAGCTAGCTTTAAGATGAGAGTTCGGGAATTGGAGTTTGAGAGCCGGATTTATTTCACCTTGCGGAGAGCATATAGTTTTGTTTTTGCGGAGGTAATGTTTGTGGTCCTGTGGCTTTTTGTTTTCAAGGTGATATCATTTTCTGCAATGCCCATTTCATGGTTCTCATATTTTATGGTTCTCCACCCTCGCAATACTTTAAAAATGATAGGTTAGGAGGTGATTGGAATGATATCGGATAATAATAGGAGGTATTCTGGACTCGTCGGATTGGGGGTGTGGCTGCAGAACACACATAGGAAAAGGAGAAGGACGGAACAGGAGATTGAAGTGAGGGAAATGTTAGAGGAGCTGGGAGTGGAGTTTGAGGAGCAATATGCAATTTCATTGGGTTACAATGATGGACGGCCCGGCGTTAGGAGGGAAATGGGGGTTAACTGGGCGGTTGTTGATTTCTTCATAAGGGGAAAGAAGAGGGATATAGTTCTCGAATGCGGCCGCTATAAGATGGGCAAGAGCAGAAACCACTTGATGGAGAGGATAAGGATAAAGTCAAGGGAACTAAATTTAAGATTTTTCGAGATGAAATCAAGGTATGACTTGGTATGTGTGGCGTTCATAGAGGCACCAGTTCCTGATCTTAAGGAGTACATTGAGCCGAGGGTACCATACGCGGATTTCGTAGTTGATAATTTTGAGGATTTGAGGAGATTGATAGCAAGACTTGTTGAATGATGAGCTGAAGAGAAATGGTTGTGAGTAAGGGTTTTTCACAAGAGCTGCTCGATAGGATTTCGGAGCAAACATCGCTAACAATACGGATAGGAAACTTGATTGGTGAACTGATGAGGTTAATTGCGGAAAAGAAAGATTTTCTAGATTTCCTGAAATCAAAGCTTGGTGATGGTAGAGGCTCGATATTTCTGAAGATGGTAAGGAACAGAAGAGGAGGCAATGTCTACTACTATTACTATTGGAGATTTTCGGAGAACGGGAAAAGATACGATGCATATTTAGGAAGACACGGATATGATAGTAAAATTTTGAATTATTTTTCAAAGAGGGTAAACAACCTGAGCAGAAAATTGGATGAGATCGTAAGTACTATGTATCATCTCATGGGGATTTTAAGAGAGTTGGATGACTTATCAAAAGAACTGCAAGAGCATATGAATGAGAAGGAGGAGTATTAAGGTGGTTAGGTGCAGTGAGAAATAAGTGCACCTAATCATGTTTTATCGTACCACCACGGATTATATGGTTCCAATAGTCTCATAGCATCATTAATTCTCATTGTCGTCCCTCACTCAGTTCACGTACTGCTTTCCATAAGAGAGCTACCTCCTTTCCAATACGCCCAAGCTCCCTATTTGTTCTCTCTATCATCTTCTCGAGGCGATTTATTCTTCTGGTAATATTAGCCATATCTGTAGCCTTGCCCTCTTCAACTAACTGCTTGAGCAACATATTTTTTATATAGAGGTTTGGACTCTTAAATCCCTCTTTTTCAGCCAATTGCTTTATTTTTTCGAATAGCTTCTCATCGATTCTGAACTGAATTACTCTGGAGACCATGTCATATCACTGTATACAATCTGTATACAGAATGTATATATCTCTTTCTATTAGTATACAATTTGTATACTAATTGTATACATTTTTAGCCATAACCAGATGTTCAAAATATTTGCTTAATGCACTTAAACATGATTTCTGTTTAGAGGCCAAAGAGGAAAAAACTTTATTATATATTTGCCTACTAACTCTATTCAGAGAATCAAAACTGCCATGTGATGCAAATGCTCTTAGTTTATAAAGATGAAATTATCAAGCAAATTGTTCAAGACTACGTGAATACGGATGAAAATCTCTTAGCGGTTATTCTTTACGGGTCTGTAGCGAGGGGGGATTTTAAACCGGATAGCGATATAGATTTGTTACTCATAACCAAAAATGTAAAGAAAACAAGAAAATTATTCTCTGACTTCCGTGAAGAAGTTTTTACGAAAACAAATGTTATAATTTCCGCGGTTTACGTAACTCCCGAAATGTACAACGACCCAAAAAATCCATTAATGAGAAGAATAAAAGCAGAGGGGATGGTTCTTTGGAAAAAATAGAAGATATACGGGAATTAGTAAAGGTCTACTTGGAAAAGGCAGAAGAAAAACTTAGGAGCGCAAAAGTTTTGTTAAAAGAAAAATTTGTTGATGACGCAATTAGCAGAGCGTATTACTCCGCATTCCTTTCAGCAAAAGCTCTTTTACTGCTACTCGGGTCGGATGTTAAAACGCATTCTGGCTTAATTACAATGTTCAACCTGAAGGTTGTTAGAGGAGGACTTCTTCCTAGAGAGATTGGAAGGTATCTAAGTGAGTTATTTGAGGCTAGGCAAACCTCGGACTATTCCCCTATCTCTCTTTTTGACATAGAAGATGCAAAAGAGTATATTAAAAAAGCGGAACTACTTTTGTCTGCAGTAAAAGAGATCATTTACAAAAGGATAGGAGTTTAATGCTTACCTAATATTGCATTATTAGCAAAATTTTCACAGAAATAAAAAGAAAAGAGAAAATGTGTTGTTAGGGCTTAGCTACTTTGAATTTCCAGTAGATTTCGAGACTAAGAACCCATGCAGCATATTGCATAAACCCAAGTACGAGGGTTCCTATGATGAAATAGAAATAAAATAGCAA
The DNA here is from genome assembly GCA_040225955.1 of Candidatus Asgardarchaeum abyssi. Taxonomy (GTDB): domain Archaea; phylum Asgardarchaeota; class Asgardarchaeia; order Asgardarchaeales; family Asgardarchaeaceae; genus Asgardarchaeum; species Asgardarchaeum abyssi. Next base: position 15,746 of record JBECUL010000042.1, read on the forward strand.
TGATGGTTCCAAAAGATAGATATAGTTTCCCTTTACCAGGGATTCTGTCAGAAATAGGCATATGTAAAATATGAAAGCTACCAATGTAGGTACAACCGGGGTTGCATACTTTCTATTAAGCGTTACCACCTTGTAAAAAATAATTGAGAGCACAGGAGGAACTATTAAAATCATGGCTACGTTCCACAATATTTCCCTTATATCATAACCCAGGATTGGAATGTTGTGCGACATGTAATATGGAAGTGCTACGAAGAGTGGGATCATGAAAAATACAGAGGCCACATAGCCAATTAATGTAATTTCCTTAAATGTTAGCTCCCCTTTAATAAACATGTGCTCATACCCCCTTATTTGACGATAATTTCATCTGTTTGTGCATTTAACACTTCCATAGGAATATATAAATACTCATATACTTTGTTTCCTGAATTATCATGCCCTATAAGCAATGCAGTTATTTTATGCCAGTCTAAAGTAACACCAAAGATAATACTAAAGCTTTCAGAATATGTTTCTTTGAACTCATTATACTCTTTTAAGGTTTCAAGGAATTTAACTATTTTAGGAATTGTTGTTTCATTAAAAATATTTTTATAGGATATAATTTTTAAAGTATTATTAGTAATTAATGAGATAGGAGTTGATAATAACATCATGCTACTAGTCGATACGTACCAGCTTTTGGAGGTTTGCCAGGTCTGTACAGGTATCCAAAAATATCCATATTCTATATACACAGTAAATTCAAGAGTTGTTGTAAATATACCGCTAGCAGCATATTTGACCTTCACGTAACATAGGTTATTTGACCCACTATCATCTATATAGCCCCAGAACCAATTAAATCTCCAAGCAACGCCATAAACATCTACTATGTATGGACTATCATAATAATCAACAATAAATACTGTTTTTGGAATTATCAGTGAAATCATATATCCGTCCATCCCATTCATCTCAGACCAACTTACATAAGCTCTAATTGTATCTAACTCATTAACTGCAGGGGATGTATTTGTATGTGATATTGATAGTGATGCTGTTCTAGCTGCAATGACATTGGAACTTAAGAATGCTACGGATATTAGGATAGAAAACATTAAAGCAAGCATTAAAATTTTATATCTACATTTATACTTGTCCATGTTTTTCACCTCTATTATCGTTCATTATTTAGGAGGATATATGAATTGTAATATATGTAGAAGCTCTAAATTGAGGGATCAGTATGCGTGCATTGCCAACATAGTATACCCATACCTGATACACTTCTGCGTAGACAACTATATCACCAGATCGTATATAGATGACATCTATGTAAGGTCTTGTTTCACTTCCACTTCCATATACCCCTCCAGGTGGGAGAAATACCCAATTTACGTACTGGTATCCTCCTTGAAAGTATATTGACGGGGAGTCGTAATAATTTATAAGTTGGGCATATGCCGCGCAGTACCTGATAATTATCATATATCCATCGCTCCAAGGCCACTCCCAATAATCGACTCTTATATATATGTGGCCACTATCCCCTACATGCGGATATAGGTTGTCTGGAATTATATATATCTGAGTTCTTGTACTTAGTGGTTGCACCAATACAGCGGTACCCGTAGTAACTGTTATGAAGGGAAAAATTGCTGCTATAAGTAGAAAAATTAGGAGAAGCCGCTTTCGCTTTCCTATACTATAATTTAATAATAGATTTAGCCAATATCCCCTTTCTCTAATAGTAAGTCACCTCCATGATATTATGGAGGTATGCGAAAAATTTTCAAAATATAATAAAAAATTGTAATTTCTGATATATATATTAGTATTACAAGTGTAATCCCGCTTCAAAAACCTCTATCTATACAAACAAGTGTCTTTAAATTGAAAGAAAGTAAGCAATTATTATGATAATTTTCACGTAAATACAGCAACATAATTAATTAGGATTTACCACAACATTTAGTATCGTTTGTCGTAAATGTGTTAAATAAGACACCAATGACTTTGCATATTACCTATAGTGAGTAGCCAAAATTTAGTTGGTACTCGGGATGCAATGAACTTTTTCTTTTGATACTTCATATCTCACCGATTTTTCCAAAGTCATTTAAATCGAAAAGCAAGTAATTTTTGCTGATTTCTTCTTTCTTCTCGATGTACTTGGCCACGAGACTGTATATTATTCTCTTGTTTTCAAAGTATTTGCTCTTTCTCTTGAGATCCTTAATGATTCTCTCAGTCTCTGAGCTGACAAGCTCTTTCCACTTTATCTCTGTTAGGATTAACGTTTCATCGTCTGATGCTATGAGGTCTATTTTCTCATTTTTGTGCCACCATCGACCAATCTTCTTAATTTTTATTGGCAACTCATTCCTACGACTTAACTCTATGAAAAACTCTTTTACTATTTGCTCAAATATGTATCCGAGATACGTGTTAAAGTTTTTCTCGAAATCTGAAATCGCCTCATCATTGAAGCCAGTCTCGATGTCCTCGAAGTATTTTGAAACGAAACGGAACCAGAAGTTGAAGTAGTTATCTCTAATTCGGTATATTCCGCCTTTTCTTTTCTTTGAGAATATGGGAAACTCCCGCTGAACAATTTCCAGGTCTCCAAGAACTTTTAAGTACTTTGACACATTCTTTGCTTCCATGAAACAGTAGTTTGCAATTTCGGATACCCGTGTGTAACCGTGGGATATTGCTTCAGTTATCGCATAATATGTTTCTGGCTCATCAAATTCCTCCTCAAAAACCTCTTTAGCTTCTCTGAATAGGAAGCTACTCGGATCGAAAAAGTTGTTAATTATCTCCCTTTTCACATTCTTTCCTGAGAAGAACTCTAAATATCTGGGAACTCCACCAGTCACAGCATAAATTTTAACTAAACTTTCTATGGAGGCCTTTGGAAACCACTCCATGAGATGCTTAAATTTTAGTGGTTGCAGAAATAATGTTGCATGACATCGACCGTATAGAGGGCTTGTATATTCATAAAAACTTCTTTTCAGCATACTAACTGCGGAGCCAGATAAGATCAAAAATACGTTTGTTTCTTTCAGTATTTCGTCAATTATTGTTTGGAATTCCGCTAAAACATCTGTCTCCTTTACCAGATATGAAAATTCATCCAGTGCTATAACCAACCGTGTATTACCAATTTGCTTTACTATGAACTCAAAAGCGTCACTAAATGATTTGAAGTTTGGTACAGGGATCCCAAAGAATTTCGCAATTGCTCTATTCATCTTATTTAGGTTCACTGCAGCTTTTCTTTTTTCGAACTGTATTCTTATCCCATTTTTGTTTTTCATGAATTCCAAAATCAGTCTGCTTTTTCCTATTCTCCTTCGTCCATTGACCTCCTCCCCGCACTAAAGTGCGGGGAATCCTAAGATTCCCCGGCGGGGAGGTTCGACCATCCTCCACCGGGAAAAATCCCAGT
>JBECUL010000043.1:0-17515 GCA_040225955.1 Candidatus Asgardarchaeum abyssi
TTGCCCTGCAGTTGTTTCTAATAGCAACACGACAGGATATTCCTCAGTCTTGGCGATAACCTCATTTAAACTCTCAGCTATTCTCTTTAGGGCAAATTCTTCTCCAGCGTTCATATGAGCACCTGGATGAAATACTAAATATGGTATTCCGAGAAGGCCCGCTCTAATAACTTCATCTATGAAACTCTCTAACGATTTTTTGTATCGTTCTTCATCTGGTGAGCCGAGGTTTATTAGATACGAGTCATGAGCCACAGCTATTTTGATATTATTATCTTTCATGTTCTTTTTGAATGCCTCTATTTCCTCTTCAGTTAATGGCTTGGCTTTCCATTGACGTTGGGACTTAGTGAAGATTTGAATAGCATCGCATCCTATTTCTCTTCCACGAATCGGTGCCTTACTTATGCCACCAGCAATTGAAATATGCGCACCTAATATTCCCATGAAATTTACCCCCTCATCATTTTTTATTATTTGCTTCAACAAAAAATAACATTTACTATATTTTTATTATTATATTGTGATATGAAATAAATTAAACATACTTTGGGTGATTATTGTGATCAGGGTTGGTATGATGACTCTTGCATTGCCAAGGGAAAGAGTGGACCTTGCAGAGAACTTTCATAAGAGAGCACTAGAGACACTTAAAGGGAAGAATATTGATGTGATTTCTCCAGATGGACTTATTCTGAATGAAAGAGATTCTCTAGAATTTGCAATGAAAGTTGCGAATGATATTGATGCAATGATTTATTTAGTAGGTACATGGATTTTTGCACCAATGGTGGTTACACCGATTCAAGCAACACAAATACCATCTGTTATATGGGCAGTAGATGATATGGCATCGGCATCATTAGTCGGTGCAGCAGTTACAAAGGGATCATTAGAAGAACTAGGAATTTATCATTTATTTATTTATGGTCAACCAGATGATGAATCAGTAATTCAAGAACTTTTACCGTTTCTCAGAGCAGCACATGCCATAAGAGAGCTAAGATTTAAGAAATTTGGACTTATTGGTGGCAGAAGTATGGGAATGATGACAGCAGTTTCGGATCCTAATCAGCTAAAAGATTTGTTTAAGGTAGATACTGTTCATATCGATCAATATTTGATAGTGACTTATGGTAAGCAAGAACCAAGAGAAAACATCGAGAAAATAATTTCAGAACTAAAAGAAAGATATGGAGAAATTACCGTACCAATCGATGTACTCGAAAGGGCGGTAAGAGTATACTGTGGACTAAAAAGAATTATAGATGAGCATAACTTATCTTTTGTTGGCGTAAAATGTCAACCAGAACTGATCGATAATTATTCATCAGCGTGTCTTGCATTGAATCTATTAAGCAATGAAGGCATACCCTCTGCATGCGAATCTGATGTAAATGCGGCATTTACAATGGAAATTCTTAAGTTAATCAGTGATGGAGAAATTCCTGTCTTTATGGATTTGGTTTACATAGACAGAAAGACAAAAGAGCTAAGATTATTCAATTGCGGATATGCGCCAACCAAGTTAGCATCCGATGAGAAGAAAGTTGAGTTGGCATATCAGTATGAATATATGGGAAAAATGCGGGGTGTAACTACAAAGTTTTGCTTAAAATCAGGAACTGTAACATTAGCTAGGCTTTCTAGAATTAAGGGTAAATATGTAATGTTGATCACCAAGGGAAAAGCTGAGGAGAGACCGACAGAAATTTTCAAAGAGTCAAGAGATATTTGGCCTCACGCGTTTATTAAATTGGAGGGTGATATTAATAAATTCATTAAAAACATAAGAGCCAATCACATACATCTCGTCTACGGGGATTATGTAAAAGAATTAGTGCACTTCTGCAAACTTCTTGGGATAGAGCCAATAACTATCTAAAGAACGCTTATCAATCAGATTTTATGCTCCATTAAAATCCATTTTTTTTATTATATGTACTTCAAAAGTTCCTCTATAGATTCAAGAAGCTTTGCTTTTTTTAATGCAACATCGATTTTGTTTTTCCATGCTAAATGAAGCGGGCCCTTAAATTTAATAAGGAATGTTTTAAGGCCAATCTCTGAGGCTTCTATCACTCTTGAGGGTTTATCATCAACATAGGCTATCTCATTAGCGGAAATTTCATATTCTCGTGATATAATTTCTATAGCTTCGGCTAAAGAACGTACATCCTCATCAATGATCATTATTTTTTCGAAAAAGCTGGTCAAATTAGAGCGTTCTATTCTTATTCTTTTTAATTGAGGTATACCATCAGTACCCGCAATAATAAACAATTTTTTGTTGATAGCCCCTAAGACATCCCGCACTTTTGGGAAAGCGACAGTCTCTTCGATTCTTCGTTCTATGAAATAATTGTGTATTTCTTCAATTTTACTCAGTGGTATATCTATCTTCATAGCCTTGAACGCGTACGGCCACCATTCTAATCTGTTATAATTGGAAATAAAGTCATTTATGTCTTCATATGCCATCATTGCTTTAACAAATGTTTCTCTCAAAGTAGTCTCAAGATTAAGTTTTGAAGCTATATCCAAATATAATTTAGGTAACATATGATAACTATCAACCAACGTTCCATCGTAATCAAAAGCTATAGCTTTCAGAACCATTTTCTATAAACCTCAAGCGCTCTTCTAATAGAATCTATTCCTAGGGCTGAAAGAAAGATATCAACAATATACCCAGAAATTTGACTTGGAATTATATTTGTTACTACTATAAATCCAAGTATTAATAACGATGAAACTCCTACAATTAAAAATAGAGATGCTCTAAACAACTCTCTTGACATATTTTTAATATTATCATTGGCATTATTAATAATTTCCAGAATTTTATTTTGATAATAATCTAGCTTGTCATAAATAACACTAGGGTGAACATCTATTTTCGCTATCTTTTTCAATTTACTTAGAGCTGTAAGCGCAAAAGCTGTTTTTTTAGCATCCTCATACCAGCTACCCGATGGTTTAAAACGTTCTGGAAATCTAAATAGCTCACCAACTAATCTTTTTATGATTGGACTGTCTTTTGGTAATACACGACTTGTAGCTAATCCGTTCATAGCAACAACAACACTCTGAAATTCAGGCTCACTTAACCCTTCAATAGACTTTTTCTCCAAATAATTCTGTAAAAAATTAACAATATCTGACAATGGCTTATCATAGGGATCATATCCTAAGAGACTTAGAGCTTCTACAATTTGTCCACAAACATAAGCATCATCAAGGTTTTCAAAGGATTTAAGCCGTTCTTCTAATCGTTCAGCAATTTTTTTAGCACTTTCTTTATCATTAAAGGTATAAAGAGCAATTATTGCTCTTGCAATGTGATGTAATTTTAAAGATTTAAAATTCTCAGAGACGTACTTACTGAGCCACTGAGCTAGCGTATTTCTGAGCTCATCTTCTATACCCAATTTGGTAAGTGCTTCTAGAACAACAGATGTATCCCAAACATTACTTTCGCAGCCATAAACTCCGCACTTCTTTTTTAACCACATGACTGCTTTTTCGATACCACCTTCATATGGCTTACCTATGTCTGAGGGGATTTCCCACTTTTCATATCCCCTTACACCTAAGTTACTTAGTGCTAACAAAGATAAACCAGTATCGGCGAGAGCCTTTGTACCCCAGTACCCATCTGGATGCTGTACCGATTTAAGCCATTGTATTGCTTTCCTAATATTATCCTCATACTCAGGTGACACTTCCACTACTTTTTCCATATTTCTAAGTTTTTCTCTAAATTCATCGAAAATTCTTTTTATCTCTTTAACATTAATCATTGCGGGCAAGGTATGAACTCACCATGTTAAGTTTTTCATCATTGTTTTTATTACTTAATAATACCACACTTATATATGCTTCTAGCTTATAAAATCGTTCATTGATGACCACTTAGGGATTACTGCCTCTTTTTATTAATTTGGAGTTTCCAAAAGTAGTATTATTAACTTGAGATAACTAAAATTAAAATTATTTGAAAATCATCTTCGGAAACTACTTTTCGGAAATGCTATCTATTAAATCTAACACTTGGTGCAAATTTTTAATACACGTGACATCAGGAATTATCTTCTTGAATTCTTCTTCTGAGAATTTTTTAAGTAAAGCTATAAATTTTACCTTTGAAGCTTTAGAAAGTCTTGCATCGTTTAAAGAGTCACCCACAAATATCATTTCGCTTCTATTTATACCAAACTTCTCTTCTAAAAATCTAAAATGTGGCTCTCCTTTCTTGAAAGATTTGCCTCTGTAGCCAAGTGCGATATCTATGTTCCAGTCTTTTGTGAGTTCATCCACATACTCCTGTAAGTTGTTAGATGATACAGCTATTTTTATACCTCTTGATTTTATTTTCTTAAAAATAGTTCTCGTTTCTTCAGGCAAACCACTGTGATTTTCTAAATAGCTCTTTTTCCATTTCTCAAATAGTTCTGACACATATTCATTCTTCTCATTATTTGGAAATAGTATTTCTAGCTGTTCTCTAAAAGGTAAACCAGAAGTTTGCCAATACAATTTATATGCCAAGTCTTTAGGGGTCCCATAATGCTTTTCTATAAGTTCACTTGCCTTTTCAGCATAATCTTCCATAGTATCTATTAGAGTCCCATCTAAATCAAAGACTATTATTTTTACCATTTTTTTACTCCCTCCCTTGCCCTCTTTAGATCCTCTATAGTATCTATCTCAAACCATATTACTTCATCTAACCATTGGACTCTTGGATATTTTTCTTCTTTTATAAGTTCACGTAGTACATCTTCAACGCAAATAGTATTTGAATCAGTTTTGTTTATTATCCTATTCACCGCTTCCCAATAGTCTCTTAAAGCACTATTAGAGACATAAGTAACGCCTATATAGGCACCATCGTAATCTTTTAGAGTTTTGGATATGTCTTTTAAATTCCCGTTCTTATCTACTCTTATTTTCATTTCGTCTTCAAGTATTTCTCTACTTTCTTTTCTTTGCCCTGCGACGATTACACCTTCTTCAAATTTGAAATAATCAGTGTAAAAATCAGAGGGAAATAGATGATCTGCATTCGTTAGAATGAATTCCTCTTTTTCTATAAAAGGTCTTGCAGTTAATAGAGATGTTAAATTTCCTTCTGAGGCATAATAAGGATTTTTAATAACCTTAACTTTTATTGCAAAGTTTTTATTTGACAAATATTCTTTTATTTTTTCCCCCAAATATCCAACGACAATCACTATTTCATCCACTACTCTTTGAAGTGAATCTATGACTATATCAAGACATGTTTTTCCATCAGCTATTTCTATTAGGGGTTTTGGTATAGTTTCAGTTATAGGTTTAAGTCTTTTTCCAAGTCCCGCTGAGAGTACAACTCCTTTCATGACTCTTCCCTCCTGATTGCATAATAGAACCTATGACATGCAGAAAGATTAGCAACTATTGCCAAAACCCAAAGGGTTATACATAACATTCCAGAAATTAATCCTACTACTAATATTATGTTTCTTATATCTCTTGAACCAAAGGTAGATACTGATTTTTTTCCTGCGGCTTCGGTCCTCGCCCTTACATATGGGACTAGAGAACTCCCTATCAGAGCAAATAGCCCTGCAATCAAACAATCTCTTTCCACGAAAATCATTGCAGATATTATTAGTAAGTCTACATACCGATCCAGAACAGCATCCAAGATTTCTCCTTCCTTTGATGTCTGCTTTCTTACTCTTGCTAAGTCTCCATCCAAACTATCTAGCCATGCTCCTATTAGAACTAAGATCGATGCAATGATGAAATGTTTTTCCAATATCATGAAAGGTGCTAATATACCTGCTATTATGAAAGAAATCCATGTAATTCTATTAGGAGTTATGTAATATTTATCCTTAAGTTTTTCAGCTAAAGGAACTGTGAGCTTCTTATTGATCCTCTCTATGATTCCTTTAGGCCTCTCCATCTCGTAGCACCTTTAAAAGTTTCGGATTATTGGTAGTTATTCCATAAAATCCCTTTTTCAAAAGCTCTTTAAGTTCATCAGGACGTTCTTCGTGCCAAGATATAACTTCAATTCCTTCCTCATTCAACTTTGTTATATCTTCCTTTGAAATCAATTTATGTGGATATGGATGTCTATGTTCCCAGCATGGATGCGCAAATTCGCATTCATATTTCTTAGTAAGCCGTATCATATCATCCACTCCTAATACGGTTCCAAACATTATTGACGTCCTTATATGCGGATTTTTCTTCTTAAACTCTTTAAGAAATAAAGCATCAAAGGAACCAATTATAAAGTTACTTGCATCAAATTCACTTAGAATCTCTGATAATACCTCTATGACTCTTCTATCTTTTACTTCAAGTAATAATCCCATTTTGTTTTCGATAGCCCAATTTAACAATTCCTCAAGATTAGGAGACTCAGGAAATAATTTTTTTGCTTCTTCTAGAGATAACTCTGCTATTAATTTTCCTTGAATGCTATAATCATGATTTATAAAGATTTTATTGTCCTTAGTTAGCACTAGATCCAACTCGCACATATCTGCTTCTACTTCTAAGGCCTTTTTAAATGCCTCCCAACTATTACCTTTGTAGTATTCACTAAAACCTTTGTGTGCTATTATTTTAGGCTTCATTTCCAATCCTCCATATGGTAACATCTGAAAATATTGATCTAAAACGTTATTTACAACAAAGATGTGGTACGGATCTCTTTTAAGTTATGATTAATATAAAACAAATTGAGATTTTTATAATAAAAAATATTGATAATATCGTAAGCATTCTAAAAGACCATGAAACTATCAGAATCTTTGTAAAATTTAGAGAGTACGAAAATTTAAATTTATTTATTCAGCAGTTAAGTTTAAGAAAATAGAGTTCCTTTAGTTTACTTTTATTTGCATGAGGGTTAACAGTATGGTGGGAACATTTTCAATAATCGCCTATGATAAAAGGGAAAATCTTATTGGTGTAGCAATGGCTTCTGGAAGTAAAAAAATTAAAGATGGCACATTATATGTAAGTGCTAATGTTGGTGTTATTGTCAGTCAGGGTTATACTAATGAAGCCCTTGTATCTAAGGGATTTGATTTGCTAAGAGCAGAGAAAACTGCAAGAGAGGTAATGGAGTATCTATTATCCATAGACCCAGAGAAAATATATAGGCAGATAGGAATAATTGATAGGTTTGGCGATATAGAAGTATTCACTGGCAAAAAAAGCTTAAAGTTTTACGGACATATAGTGGGAGATAACTTTGCTTCCCTAGGCTCTTTTATCACTTCTAAAAGAGTTATTGAAGGTATGGCTTTCATGTTTAAAAATTCTAACTTAATATTTTCAGATAGGTTAATTTTAGCTTTAGAATATGGGCATGCTCTTGGTGGAAATAGAAGAGGCTCACGCTCAGCTTTACTTATAGTAAAAAAATTTAGTTGTAGAAGAAATGAACGGGATACTGTTATTAATATACAAGTAGCGGATCAAGAAGATCCTATTTTTGAACTTAAACAAGCATACTGCCGCATCAAAATGAAATCCCATAAAGAATAAAAAAATTACTTTTTATTGTGTAGTTAAAAAGTCAAAGGAGGAAGCAAGATAGACTTTTGTTGCTAGGACAACATCTTTAAGCTTTACTCGCTCGTTATATCCGTGTATCCCGCTGCTATGGCATGGCCCATATTGAACCGTTGGAATATTCATTTTCCTGAAGTGCTTAGCATCACTCGAGGCCCAATCGACATAAAGGCCTAAGAAAGTTCCAATATATTTCTTAATGTTAGAGATTACTATCTGCACTATTTTTTCTTGAGGAGTCGTATAATTAGGCTCATAGCCATTTACTTTGAGCACCTCAATATCATCATTATATTCTGAGAGCATTGACATGATCTCCTGCAATATTTGATCTTTAGACACACCAATTGGAATTCTTATGTCAAATTCTAAAATACAAGCATCTGGAACTACATTAGGTTTAATGCCACCAGATATAGTACCTATATTTACACTAAGAGATTCGATGATTTTATCGGCTTCGGGATGACCAATATCCCGCCTAGCTATGCGCTTTGACAGCTTAATAACATCTTCTAACTCTAGTGGTGCCTTTGCACGAATTTTCTTTGGAAGCTGGTAGAATGAATTTATTACTTTACATGCTTTCACTATTGCGTTATCTCCTAGAAAAGTTGAAAAACTAGCATGTGTTGCTTCACCCTTAACAATTAATTTTATCCAAATCCTTCCTTTTTGCCCTATATCAAGTAATTCTAATGTAGAAGGCTCGGCAACTATAGCTGCCGTAGGTTTAACGATCTCATTTTCAAGCAACCAAGAAGTACCAAATTTTCCACCAGTCTCCTCATCTGGAACCAACATTAGTGTTAATGTTCCATTTAGGAGATTTTCTATTTCTGAAAGTAATATCGTTGCAAATATGATTCCAGCTAGACCTCCTTTCATGTCACTTGCTCCACGACCAAATAAGTATCCATCTTTTATTACACCTGCATAAGGAGGAATTTTCCACTTTCTCAAATCACCAGCTGGAACCACATCCATATGACCATTTAAAACTAAATTCTTTTGACTGTTTGATTTACCTAACTCGCATATTAAGCTTATTTTACCCCTTTGCGGTTCAAATTTTTTACACGATAGGCCATTATCTTTCATAAAATCGTCGATAAATCCAGCGATATCGCTCATATCTCCAGGAGGATTCTCACTTGGGATTTTAACTAATTCAGTTAATAATCCGATTATTTCATCTTCTCGTGCACTGACATTTCTGATTAGATGTTCTTTCAACTCAAGTATTTTCACGAAATAACCCCCAAGTGTATTCATGAAACTAAGCACACATACCCATTATCCAACTTGGATGATACTAATGCTATTATAGAGTCTTATTTGAATTTTACTATAATTATTATAGAGAAATGAATTATTTTTTATTAGAGCCTTAATTTAATAATAAGAATTATTAGCATGCAGTTCTAATTTTCAGCATATAAATGATAAAAGGTGTTTTTATGACAAAAAAGAGAGTATTTCTAGTTCCGCACTTTCATTATGACACAGATTGGGTTATGATGGAAGAAGAATATGCAAAAATTGCAGCAGATAACATAAAGAGAGCCCTAGAAATTATGAGGAAGGACGAGAACTTCAAATACATATTAGATCAGCAAGTATTGTTGGACCATTTTAGATTGATATATCCTACGCTCTGGGATGAGCTCGTGCAAAGAATAAAAGAAAGAAGAATAGAACTTGTTTGTGGCATGTATGTAATGCCAGATAGTTTAATACCAGGTCCAGAATCTGAAATTCGACAGATACTCCATGGAAAGATCTTTATGAGAGAAGAATTTGGCATAGATCCTAAAGTCGGTTGGATGATTGATCCATTTGGGCATCACGCCCAAACACCCCAGATTTGGAGAAAAGCAGGTTTTAAATATTATGCCTTTAAGAGGGGATATTGTGGCGAGCCACTATCCGATTTTATTTGGGTAGGCCTTGATGGCTCAAAGATCTTAACTCATTACTTTATGTTTGGATACGAGAATGCAGCAAATATACCTGAGGATATTGAGAGTGGTGCAGCAAAACTACTTGACCTTTGTAAAAGGGAAATACCTTACTCAACGAAAGAGAATATTCTGCTTCTTAACGGATCCGACTTTACCCCTCCAAATCCAAATATAGTAAAGATCGTTGAAAAAGTAAATTCAATGACCCAAGATTTTGAGGTTAAAGTTGCAACACCATGTGAGTACTTTGAAGAAATAGAGAAGCATAAAGCTGAATTGAAGGAAATACATGGTGAGATGATTTATGGGAGATATCATCCAGTTTTACCTGGTTGTTACAGCAGTCGTATGTATGTTAAACAAAGATTTAGAGAATTAGAATTTTATTTAAGTGATGTAGAGAAGTTAGCAAGCTTTGCATGGCTGCTAGGTCTGGAATACCCTCAATCTCAGTTAGAAATAGCATGGAAATTTTTACTTCATAATGCATTCCATGATATTATTTGCGGCTGCGGTATAGATGAAATATATGAAGATGCTGAAATGAGGTTTGATGAGTGTGAGACAATAGCTACAGACGTAGCTAATGATATATTAAGGTTTCTAGCCACTCAAATAGATACGGAAGGAGATGGCATACCATTCGTAGTATTTAACACACTTCCTTATAAGAGAAGTGAAATTGCGCTAGCATATTTAGATGTTAGCGAACTTAAATCCAGAGGTATTAAAATAGTAACGCACGATAGAAAAGATGTCTTGTTCGAAGTCATTGATGCTGAGTATGATGAAAATAATTTACTCACTCATGTTGCAGTGCTTCTGCTTGCTGAAGATCTTCCACCAAATGGATACAAAGTTTATTTTGCGGTGCCATCGGATGAGTTAATAATGGCAGAGGAAAGTGATGAGACAGAGATTGAAAATGAGTACTTTAGAATATCCTTTGATCCAGAGATCGGTATATTAGACGAAATTTACGACAAAATTAATGATGTTGAAATATTAGATGGCCCAGGTAACGACCTTGAGATATCTACAGACATTGGAGATCTTTACTATGAAAGAGAACCAGAAGGCGGATTTAAAACTACACTGGCAATGTTTAAAGCTGCATCAGAGTATGTCAAACAAGTGCTTAAGATGAACATTCTCCAAACAACTGGTTATATTATGAAATCCCCTCTTCGTTCAACAATTCATATTTCTGGTTTAGCAAAATGGAGAGATACTCATCTTATCTCATGGTATTCTAGGATCACGCTGTATAGGAAAATTCCGCGGATAGATTTTGAGATTGACATGAACTTTAATTATCCACATACAATAATTCGTGCAGTTTTTCCAGTATCCATAAGTTCTGATAAATTCTATTCCGAAATACCAGCTGGGGTAATAGAACGTCCCTTGAAAGTTAAGGATACAGAAAATTGGCGAGAACCCCATCAAGGAGCTTGGCCTGTACAGAATTGGATGGACTACACTGACGGTAAATATGGTGTTACTTTGATAAATATGGGACTCCCGGAGCATAGAATTGATGAAAATGCAATTAAAATTACCTTATTAAGAAGTGTAGACTTGGTGTCATGGGGTGATGCTGGACCGCGTATCTATGCACCAGATGCATTAATGCTAGGTGAACACTATTTTGATTATGCTCTCTATCCACATAAGGGAACATGGAAAGACGCTAAGAGCCATGTACAAGCATATTCTCATAATATAAAGCCCATAACATTGCAAACAACACGACATAAAGGAATTTTACCTAAAGAGTTTAGTTTCATTGAATTTAATGATGATGGAATAGTTGTTATGGCAATTAAAAAAGGAGAGCTTGATGACACGCTTGTAATTCGTTTCTTCGAAACCTTAGGTGAAGAAAGAATCGTTGAGATAAAAATAAATGCCATAGAACTTGAGGATGCTCAAATTACGAATCTCTTAGAAGAGCCATTTGAATCACTAGAGATAACCGAAGGAAACAAGGTCAGAATAAAAACTAAGCCTTTCGAAATAGTTACTGTAAAATTTAAAATTGCTTACTAAAAATTAATTTTCTTTTATGTGGACACCTAATGAAAAAATATTAAATAATAACATACTTGTACTTATCTAAAGTCATTGTTTTAGTCATGACTCGCTTGGTGATTATATGATCCAAGACTTTATCACAGCATTCACGCTAATATTCTTTGCAGAACTGCTCGATAAGACGCAACTTGTAGTTATATCTCTATCAGCTAAATATTCAAAAATAAGAGTCTTCATTGCCTCTTCATTAGCATTAATATTAATGACAATTATTAGTGCTATTATAGGGCAAGTAATTCAATATTATATTCCAATATTAATTTTAAAAGTCGTATCGGGGATTATATTTATTGCATTTGGAGTCTTTCTACTTAAGCCTAGGAAGAAACATGAAAAAGAAAAAGAAATTAATATTACTGGTAATGTCACCTTAAAAATTTTTCTGCTTACATTTATTGCAGAATTAGGAGACAAAACACAAATCTCTGTTATATTAGTATCAACAGTATGTGATATGGTGATCCTTGTTGTTATAGGAGCCGCATTAGCATTTATCGTAATTACATTGATAGGTGTGCTTCTTGGCTCAACAATAAAGGTTTTGTTGGGAGAAAGAAAAAGGATAATAGATATAGTTTCATCGGGTATATTTATTTTTATAGGGCTTTGGCTCCTGATAAGTACTTTTTGATTCAAAAAGTTTTATTTTTACCGATCGATAATATATTTTACAAAGTAATTAAAAGGTGGATCTGTTGGGGCTTTTTGGTCCGAAAGTAGATTTAATATTAGAGACTGATAGGAATTATTACTATCTGGGCGAGGTAATGAACGTACGAATTTATGTAAAAGCCGATAAAAGTTTTAAGGCTGAGGAGATAAGATTAGAGTTCATCTGTGAATCAAGATTGTACTTTGACATTGAAGAGGAGTACTATGACGACTTTAGTGAGCAATATGAAGTGAACTGGAGAACTGGAGTATCTACCATAAAATCTGTTGATTTTAAGGAAAGAATTTATGACAAGGGAGAAATTCCTGCAGGTAGCTTATCTTTCGAAAGAGCGATAATGATTCCACCAGAAGCTCCACCGTCTTGTAAGGGTTCACGAATTGAAACAAAATGGAAGATAAAAGCGGTAATCGGCAGAAGATTAAGGAGGGATATAGTCGCTGAAAAAGAAATCACTGTGATGTCTTATGCCTTTGGTGAGGAATATACTACGCCGAG
Source organism: Candidatus Asgardarchaeum abyssi (assembly GCA_040225955.1). Classification (GTDB taxonomy): domain Archaea; phylum Asgardarchaeota; class Asgardarchaeia; order Asgardarchaeales; family Asgardarchaeaceae; genus Asgardarchaeum; species Asgardarchaeum abyssi. The sequence continues at coordinate 12,817 of JBECUL010000043.1, forward strand.
AAGTTTTTCTTTTGACTTTAAAGATGTGAATGGAGCCGTTACACTCCCAAGGATTGCTTTTATGCCAGGAGAGATAGTGAGCGGTACTCTGCTAATACATGCTAATAAGCATGTAAAATTTAGCGAGTTCCGTATCGAGTTAGAAAACCAAGAGATAGTTACTCAAGAAGCGATGATGTCTGCTGCAATAGGTACCTCTCTTGGTAACATAAGATCACTTAGTGGAACTCATAGAGAAGTAGCATTTAAAGGTAAAATCTCAGACAAGATCGAAATTTTAGATTTACGTGAAGTACAATTGCCATTTACTTTTCAAGTACCAAATGTTCAAAAACCATCTTATCAAAACCCATATTATGTTGTCTCATGGAATTTAAAAATTGTTTTTGGTAGAAGATTGCGAAGAGATTTTAATATAAATATACCAGTAATAATCACGAACGCTATCTCATCACAAGCATGAATATCACAGAGGTGTGAGTATGAGGGAAAAATTACCGTTAATGTCGACTAATGCTGGCTCTAAAAAGCTAAAAAGAGGAGGAGCATGGCTTATAGTTGGAAGTTGTGTTATACAAGAACACACTGACATACTTGAAGAGATAGGTAAAAATTTTGATAACTTAATTCATATCTGTCTAGAAGAAACCCACATTAACATGGCAGAAGCAAAATTAGCAGCAATGGTTAAAATATCAATGCCAGCAAAAATTGCAGCAATAACCGTAGATGGAAGTCCACACTGCGTACAATTGCATTATCTCATTGAGGATATAAGGAAATATTATAATTTGAGTGTGGAAACCTCTCATTTCGTTATTTACAACAACAAGCTGTTCGAGGTTTCATCCGACGCTGTCAAAACCTCAAGATATCTCAACAAGATACAAAAACTTCTGAATGCAACAAAAAATAGTAAATAGTGTAATGTATGTTAAAGCTGCATTTCTCTTATATTTCTTATACAATCTGGTGGCACTTTCTTAACGAGAAAAACTGTTTCACTAGCCTTGAATATGTCATACCCTTTCTCTATGAGAGATGCAGGATCCACCTCCAATATGACTACCTTATCTCCTTTTTTCTTACGTCGAAGTCCTACTATTAGTGCATCTTCAATAGTTAGTGAAAGATGGACGTACTTTCTTTTCATAGGCTTTATACCTTCTTTTAATATCGAAGAGAGACGGCTCGATATTGTTCCATGATAAAGAACACTCGGCAATTCATTAACTTTAAGTTTATGATATTCTATTTTATGGTCTATGGTATGACCATACGTGGCCCGGATTTTATTGTCCTTTATTTCAAATCGACCCTTAGGATCTAATGATACCACAGAAATGATATGATCTTTAGAGACCCATTCAAAATTTTTTTGTTGTGATATTCGTTTCGCCAATTCGTCAAGCGATATCTTTGTAAAACCTTCACTATCTAGCTCCAAGTTAAGCAATCGTGGATTATGTCTCAGAAGCAGCGATAAAAATTTACTTAGCTTAACTCTTTGGGTGTTGGTCATTAAGAATACAGTAGGCTTTCCACAATGTTTTTCCTCAAATGTGTATGCACCACAGGATAAACACTTATAAATTCGCACTTTAGTCACCTAAGAGTTTAGTGATTATGCTTTTTGCCGCTAAAGCATTTTCTAACATATGGTGATCATTATTAAAGTAAATTGCAATGTATTCTGGGTTAGCTTCGATGATTGCTTTAATAACTTCATACAATTCCTCTTGTGAGTAATTGTGACTATACCAGAATGTTCGCCCATGAAAGCGAACATAAACATGCTTAGATGACTTTAGTACGTTTCTAGGCAATTCTGGTGAATCGACAGTACAGAGAGTTATCCCTAAGCTTTTAGCCCAGCGAATCCACTCGTCAGAAAACCACTCAGTATTTCTCCATTCTAAAACAAAAGATTCTCCTAAATTGACTTCATTAATAAAATATTCAAGATTTTCTAAAAGCTTACCAGTAGGCCTAAAGCTTGGAGGAAGTTGAAATAAGAAATATCTAATTTTTGGTAACAACTCGCTGAATCGATCTTTAAAGCTATTCCAGATTTCTAGTGATCGCCCAGCGAATTTTAGTCTATGTGTTATTGATTGGTGGACTTTTACAGCCCAGATAAAACCTTCAGGCGTCTTCCTAGCCCAGCTTTTAATCATATTTTTAAAGGGGAATCTATAAAAACTCATGTTTAACTCAACAGAGTTTAATCCACTTCGTCTAATATACCAATCAAACCCGTTTGGGTTCCAATCATATGTCCATCCAGATGTCCCTATACGAATATCTTTTATATTATTTTTCATGGCACTCACACAATAAATAAATATCAAATCATGTTAATCTTATTTGCGATTCTTAGATCTTTGTTTTTCATGCGTGGGAGAAGAATGGCGATTACAAACGAAAACATAAGTGAAGTCATGGATATTCTTAGAAGAGAAATAGAAAAATTTAGAAAGCCTATAGTTGAAGTTTTTTCGCGAAAAAATCCCGACCCGTTTAAAATTTTAGTTGCTACCCTATTGAGCGCAAGAACCAAAGATACAATTACAGCGAAGGTCATAGATAAGCTTTTTGGTGTTGTTAACGGCCCTGAGGATTTTATTAAAATCGATGAAGAACGTTTAGCTACACTTATTTATCCTATTGGATTTTATAGACAGAAAGCTAAACACTTAAAGGAGCTAAGTAGACAACTTTTAGAAAAGTACAATGGGAAAGTTCCAGATACCATTGAGGAATTAATAACGCTTCCAGGAGTTGGAAGAAAAACAGCAAATCTTGTTCTTATACTTGGTTTTAATAAGGATGCCATCTGTGTAGATACACACGTACATAGAATTGTAAATAGGTGGCAATATGTAAATACTAAAACCCCAGAAGAAACTGAAATGGAGCTCAGAAAAAAACTTCCTAAGAAACATTGGAAGGAAATAAATAGAATTTTAGTAACATTTGGCCAAAACATATGCACTCCAGTAAACCCAAAATGTGAATCATGTCCAATAAATAAAATATGTCCTTATGGTGAAAGAAGATTGGCAAATCAAACATGATTCCAACTCATAAACTTATCTTGCATAAATATAAGCCTATAGCTCTCTCCATTGGATAGAAAAAATGCCCATAATCTTACATCATTTAGAAAGTTTTAATTTTTAAAGGAGAAAAATCCTGAAATAAAAGTTGTTGGCGTGGAACCTGTCGAATCCTCTACGATATCTATGAGGCTTTGTGGGACTCACCAGATTGAAGATATTAGTGATGGATTTGTTCCAGAACTTTAATCGGTGATTTAGAATTAATTATTAGCTACTTAGATAGTTAATATATGAAACTGGTATGCGTTTTATTAGCTAAGAAGACTAGAAGAAAAGCATAAAACTAAAAGTTAATAGTATTGCGATAAATCCCAATATATAGCAGATTTTATCGAAAGACAATACCTCGGCAAGATGCAAGAGGAAAGACATCATGAGATAACCAATAACAGCAACTATACCTGTTAGTATAAGATACTCCATTGAGATGACAAAAGATACTTCCTCAAAAAGGATATCAAAAGCAATAGCAGCAACAACAGCAGGTAAACTTATTAGAAAACTAATAGTGAACGCATCCTTTTTGTTATATCCTCTCAAAAGAAGATATGTCACTGTAGTACCAGATCTGCTTATACCTGGCAGTATTGCGAATCCTTGGAATATGCCAAGCCCTATTTCGTCTATTATTTTTCGATTATTGATTGAATATCTATTTGTTTGGAAAAGTCTGCCTAGTTTTAGCAACGTTCCTGTAATCAGCAGAGCAATCCCTATAATGAGAGTTACTATCATACCATCTATCAGAAGAAAACTGTTTTTGAGAAAAAAATACAAAGGGACAGCAGTGACTCCAGTAGCGAAAGTTGCAAGAATTAACAGTCTTAAAAGTGAAAAGTCACGTAATATCGCATTTAAATACATTCCCCGATACTTAATAAGGACAGAAATTGCAGTTCCTAAATGAAAATATATTGCCATTCTAAATGCTTCTTCAGCACTCCCATTGAAAAAAAGAATAGAAATTAGAATTAGAAATCCTTCACTACTAACTGGAAGCCATTCGAGAAGAGCTTGAATAATGGCGAGAATTAATTCTTCAATAAAGGTCATTATTTACACCTATAGGTGTTTAGCTATCAGTGGAGCTAATGTGACCTTACTTTCATCTCTTTCTATTGAATCGGTACCTATGATTTCCTTCGCTCCAGCATTTAGTATACGTTCCCTGGCACCTTCTGCAAATACTAGATGAGTTGCAAATACATATATATCACGAGCCCCTTGCTTTTTTAATATGTTTATCGCATTTACAACGGTCCATCCTGTGCTGATGATGTCATCCACTATTAGAACATCTCTATCCTTTACAGGAAGTTTTTTCTCTTTCGTTTTAACTTCACCAGTTATTCTGTCTCTAAACTTCTCCAGCCAATCATATTCGGTTCCTAGTCTATCTGCGATAGGTTTTAATATTTCAGGTCTTTCTTGATCAGGACATAGAACGAAGGGGTCTTTAAGTTCCATTTTCTCAATATAATCCGCAAATACCTCGGAAGCAAACAGATTTATGGCCTCAAAATTGTAAAATGACAAAACAGCCTCATTATGTACATCAACTGTTAATAATTTGTTAG
>JBECUL010000044.1:0-17404 GCA_040225955.1 Candidatus Asgardarchaeum abyssi
CGTATTTTCCCAGATCTCGTCAACTGCCCACTGCAGCACTCGCTGATACTCTCTAAGTAGCTCTTCAACGTCCCACCCGTGTGTCATCTTGTAGGCTAGGACGATTTTCATACCTCAATCTCCTCGATGAGCTTCTTTACTCCTTCTCTGAGCTTTTTGTATTTATGGGAATGCATGCCGTAGAGCTTTCCTGCGAAGTGACTTACGATAGTTATTAGGTCTTCAATTAGCTCCTCTCTCAGTGTCTTATCTTTCTCGTTGATTACGATTATTTCTGCACCATGCTGCTTAAAGAAGAACTCTAGGGTATTGAATCCGAATCTGGTGAGTCTATCTGGGTGGGTAACGATAACTTTGCCGACTTCACCTTTCGCAATAAGTTCAAGAAGCTTGCGGTAATTTTTCCGATTCTCATTGAGTCCTGATCCGGTATCCTTGAGGATTTTAATTTGCCAACCTCGTTCTTTTGCGTATTCCTTGATTGCTTCGATTTGTCTCTCCAAATCGTCCTTCTGGGTATTGCTGTAGACTCTTGCGTAGCCTATAACCTGGCCATTTTTGGTAATTTCGCCGAGAATCCGCTTTTTTTCGCTTCCTGGTATTCTTCTTCTGCCTCCCGGTGTTCTAACGACTCGGATTTTCCCTTCTCTATCCCACCGTTGAATTGTTTTTGGGTGGGCTCCGAGTATTTCACTTGCCTGCTTGAGCGTATAAAGTTTTTCTTTTACGACCATATGCTCATATTTATCCATAAAAACATTTAAAGATTTTCATCAAAAAGAACAGTTTCTTTAGGCGATGGAAAACATAATTCTATTCTTCTTTTTATAATTAATTTTGGGCTAATATAATAGCAAAAAACTAATATATATTGAATATTATAATAGCAAAATGGTGCAAAAATTTGACATCTAATAGTGAACTTTTAATTTCATATTTAAAAAGAGTAAATTACTGGTGGGAAACAGGTAAGATTTCAGATGAGGATAAAGGAAAACCTCGAGACGAATATATCGAACAAATATTTAAGTATCTAAAGGTAAATCGTATAATCTGTTTAACTGGGATTCGCAGGTCTGGAAAAACGACATTACTTTATCAAATTATAGATCGCCTTATTAACAATGGAGTAGACCCTCTTAAAATTGTTTATCTAAAGATGGATGATATCATTGGTATTTTAACAAATTTAAGAGAGTTAGAAGACATATATATGGAGCTGTTTGGGATAGATATAAAGACCAATCAAATATATTTTCTCATTGATGAAATACATGTAATGAAAGATTGGCAGCGCCAAATAAAGTACTTCATAGATTTTAAGTATAAATCTAAGTTCATAGTTAGTGGATCATCAAGGACTCTTCTCTTCAGAGAAGCCTCAGAGAGTTTAGTTGGACGTATAATATTCATTAATGTTTTTCCTTTATCATTTAAGGAGTTCATTGCTTTTTATGGCATAAAATTATCAGTTCCAAAAATTAATCTGAGAAGATTAGAATTCGAAAAAATCAGAAGAATCTATCTTCAGTTGATTGACAAAAAACCAATTATTCAAAATAAACTCAACGAATATATCGAAGTCGGTGGTTTTCCAGAATGGTTTAAAATAAGGAATAAAATACTCTGGTACCGTCTTTTGTCAGATGATTATTTCACACTGACGATTGCAAAAGATATTTTACTAATATTTAATCCGAGAGACCCAATTCTACTAAATAGATTGGCTAGGGAGATCGCTAAACTAACAACTGAAAGGTTTTCTTATTTGGGGCTAGCAAATAAGTTTGATACGAGTAAGGATACCATTAGGCAATATATCTATTATTTATCATCCTCAATGTTAATTTTTATTGCTGAAAAGTACACCAAAAAGGGCTTATCACAAGAAAGATCTCCTAAAAAGATATACTTTTGGGAAGAGGGTCTTAGACGAGCGATAACTCTGGATCAGTCTATTGGCAAAAGTGTAGAAAATATAGTTGTATGGCATTTGATCAAACTTGGCGCATCAATAGATCCTACCTTTATCCCGTTTTATTGGAAAAATAAGTATGAAGTTGATTTCATATTTGCAGTAGATGATGTTCTAGTTCCTATAGAAGTGAAATATAGGGGACATGTTACTATACCTAAAGGCTTTATTGAATTGAGTAGAAAAAAAATTCTTTTCGATAAAGCAATTGTTGTGACAAAGGACACGCTTGATTGTAAAAGATACGAAACCTTCGAAGTATTTTTTATACCACTCTGGTTGTTTTTATTAATATTATGACACATTTACTAACATACTTTTCATCGAAAGAAATAATAGCTTATCTATAGAAACCAGTATGAGAACAATGTATGATGTAATTATAATTGGAGTTAGTGAAATTTGGACAAAATCGGAAAAAGTTAGAAAGCTTCTAATTAGACGGTTAGTGAATAATATAAAAAGAAGAATATCTGATGCAAGAATCGAAATAAGACGAGGTCGTTTAATTGTTAGACCTTATAAAGAAGAATATATCGACGCCTTAAGAAAAACATTTGGTGTAAAATATTGTGCTCCTGCATGGGTTATACCAACAGACTATGAGAAAATAAAAAATAAGCTTTTTGAACTTGTTAAAGATAAGAGTGGGAAGTTTAAAATAACTGTTAATCGTGTTTGGAAGGAATTTTCGCTTACCTCAATTGAATTGGGCAGAAAACTAGCTAATGAAATTAAATTGAATTTCGAAACTCTTAATCCAGAATTAAAAAGTCCAGATTTTGAAATTTTCATAGAGCTACATAAAGATGTCACTTTTATATTCGATAAGAAAATAAATGCATATGATGGTTATCCAGTGGGTAGTGAAGGAAAGGCATTAGCGTTATTTTCTGGGGGTATAGACTCTCCTGTTGCTGCTTGGTTTGCTGCAAAGAGAGGTATTGCTGTTGACCTTCTTTTCCTAAACTTAGCTGGGCCGGTGCATGAGGCTCTTGTCTATAAGGTTTATGAAAAATTAAGAGAGTGGATACCAACTGCAAAACTTTATGTCATTGAAGCTATCAATCTGATAGAGAAAATAGTGATGAATGTACGTTCTGGATATAGACAAATAGTCTACAAGGTCTTTCTCTATAAAATTGCTGAGAAGGTAGCTGAAAAGCTTAATATTAAAGTTCTAATTACTGGTGAGTCACTAGGACAAGTATCAACACAAACATTAGATAGCTTGGTACTGTTAGAAGAGTTTGCTAAAATCCCTATTCTAAGGCCACTTATCGCTCTAAATAAAGATGAAATTAAGGAATATGCAAGAGAAATAGGAACACTGGACTTTTCAGAAAGGGTCCCTGAGGTATGTATGTTAGAAAAGCATTCAACAGCATCTCCACGAAAGGAAATTTTACTTGAGGAATTAGAAAAAGTGCATATTGATATAGATGAGCTTGTCAATTCTTTAAGAGAAGCGAAAGTGCAACACGAAGAGGACATATCATACCTAATCCCACGAAATATTCCTAAGGACAAGCTTCATATAGTTGATCTCGAAAAATCATTCATAGAAGACGATATATGTGGTAAAAAAGTCCTTTTCCTCTGTCCATCTGGTATTACGGCATATTACTTCGCCAAGAAATATCGCGAAAAGGGAATAGAAGCCTATTTCCTTGATTATAAAACTGCCAAAAGATTAGGATATATTTAATATGCCAAGTTATGAACATCTAATGAATGAAAATTGATGAAAAAAACATATAAATAACACAAACTGCATATACGTATTTAACATATAAGTGGTAATAGAATAGCTTGAATTAGGAGTTAGCATCATGAAAAAGGGCTTAATAGTTGGTGTGATTCTCCTAATTTTGGCTGGATTTGCCGTCTTTTACTTTTTCATGATGCCTAAAGAGCTCATTGTGCAAATAGAAAACCCACTTGATGATGGAGCTGTTTACGTATTAACAGAGTATGGGCCATCAGCAGGATATACATGGGGCAATGGATCAGGAGTACTAGTAGGGCATTCAAAAGGTGGGACACATAATGTTACAAGCCGAGCTCTTTATCGCTTTAACATAGCTGAATGGCAGGGTGGAGATATAACTTTACATTTGTATTGTATTTCAATTACTGGAAGTCCGGGGAAAATTGAGATATACGTCATTTCTGATTTTGGAAGACTCCTGAGAATCAAACTGGTTCACCTCATGACGTCTCTGAAGTTTGAAATAAGTACCAAACAGGTCAGAAAGTAGCCGAGTTAACACCAGAGTCGGAATCATGGTTCGAAGTGGTAATCTCTGCCGATGTGATATCCTCTTACATTTCTGATGATGGCTTTATAGCGTTTATGGTAAAGCTGCAAGATGAAAGCATTGAACCAGGTAATTTCTATGGACTATTGACATCAGAATATGCCTCAGAGAGCAACATGGATCCTCCATATCTCTCGTGGAAAGAATAATCTTTTTCTTTCTTTTATTTTTTGCAAGTACCCACTAATCTATATTTATTATGCTATAATTTTATTTTTATTAAAGAAATAAATCACAATCTGGGCAGATTTGTCTCAAAAGTTGAGTATCATTTATAACCTTAGAAAGCATAGCGAAATGCTCTTTAAGCTTTTCTCTAATTCTTCTAATTTTAAACGAAGTTAAGAATGAATTGTCAAAAAGCACTATATTTTCTTTTATTGAAGTCTGTTGAGATTTTAGTTCATAAATTGTTTTCCTCCATAACACTTTACTGAGATAATGGACTCCACAACACGAATCTGCGGTATGATATCTAAAAAATCCTTCACGACAAGTAGAAAAATTAATATTATGAGTCCTTAGTATGTCATGAATTTCCTTAAAAATGGCTCTTCTAATATCAACTTTAGCTCTTTTCTGAATAGTCTCTGGTATGTCTTCCCAAATATTTGAATCTAAAAGCTTATTTGGTTTCTCACCACGTAGCCTTAAGATTTCTGTAAAAGGTAATATTTCATGATCATACCGATATCTGAGAAACTCGGAAATAACTTGCTTTATACCAATTCTCTTGGCAATGTTTGCAAATTTTTCTACATATTTTACGCTTGTATTAACATATGGAACTAGTGGTTGAAATCTAAAAATTACTGGTATTTCTTTTTCCGCAAGGGCTTTTGCAACACTTAATCTCTCACTTGGAGGTGGTGCTAAAGGTTCAATAATTCTTGCTTCATCATCATCCAATAGAACTATTGTTATTTGAACGATTATTAATCCCCTCTTATTTAATTCGTTAATTAGAGAAATCCAAGGTTCATCGACTAGCAAGGTTCCCTTTGTATTAAGGATTATTGGAACTTCATATTTCTTTGCGATTTTAAGTATTTCTAAGGAGAGCCTGTATTTCTTCTCAATTGGTTGAAAAGGATCCGATAGCGTTGAAAGTCTGAATGCTGGCAACACTCCATTTAGTGTTCTTCTTAATATTGACACAAGTCTCTTGAAGAGTGATGGATAATTCTTCCTTACAACTATTACGTCTTTTTCTGTTGGAGCCCTAGCGTAGCAATAGCGACATTGAAACATGCAATTTTTATATGGCTCAAGTCTAAAGATAGAATTGCATAAAGTACTCATAACTGGGGATGCCCTAATTATCACATCCTCGCAGAATTCTCTCCATTTTATTGTTTTTTCGGTGATTCTCATATGACCACAGCTATGTCTTCTTTATATAAGTTAAATAACATTCATCAGCATATATATCAAAATTGTTTTTCATTAAATTTACTGATAGAAAATTTAATTTAGAGAAGAAACGATATCATTTCTAGAACTTTCTATACTTTTTTCAAAGTTGAAGTGAAATATTATATATCTCAGGGTGATAAGCGATATGGATGATGCAGATTATGTCTTCATGGGGTTAATTAGTGCAGCACTCGCAGGATTATACTTTTTCCAAGAGTCAATTTTATGGTTGAGTGACCAATTCTTCTACTGGATGATTGATTTTGCATCCACATATGGTTATCTTGGGGCTTTTATAATTAGTATTTTTGGAAATTTTACAATAATTTTTCCAGTTCCATACAGCTTGGCAATATTTCTTCTTGGAGCAAGTCATCAAGTTGATCCTCTCATTCTCGGTCTAATATCTGGTCTTGGAGCTCAAATTGGAGAAATGTCTGCATATCTACTAGGGAGAGGTGTTAGCATAGCAGAGCTTGAAGAAAAATACGGAGATAAGTTTAAAAAGGTAAACAAAATGGTCGAAAATTATGGGTTTTGGACTATCATGATTTTTGCTGCAACACCATTACCAGACGATTTAGTGCTCATTCCAGCTGGGATAATAGGATATGATCTAAAAAAGACTATTATTGCTTGCTTAATAGGAAAGGTAATATTAACCACATTTTTAGCGTATGCGGGATATTACAGCATGGAAATTGTTGCTCAATTCTTTAGTGAAAGCGGATCTCTTGGAATGTTCATAAGCCTCATAGGAATCATAGTAATATCCTATTTGCTCATAAAGGTTGATTGGATTAAAGTAATGGAAAGATTGGAACAAATGAGGCAGAATATTATCGGAAAAGTAGTAAAAAGCTAATCTAATTTTATTATTTTTTAGAATCTATGCCATAAACATGTAAAACTCATAGAAATGTTCATATATTTTATCTTCTCATCATTATATAATGTTGTACTAATTATAAGATTTCTTTTAACGGCATTGTGGGGTTGCTTATGAAAGTAAAAGTAGCTTTATTATCAGCTATATTTTTAATACTTCTAATAGCACCGCTAGCAACAAATTCTTGGCTTTTTACAAGCGTAAAAACTCCTTCAGATAGCTTATTTCAAAGCTCAGTCGAGAAAGAGGAGGATCATGCAACACCGAGTATTCATACGAATCAAGACGAATTTGAAAACTTAACAGCAATTAAAATAAAGTATCCATATTCATATGCTTTCAGCTATACAACTTTGGGGAACTTCAAAGATGGTGCTGAACTAGAAGTCGCTGGAATTAAATCAGAGTATGGCTATGTTTGCTTTTTCGACATCGCAACAAAAACGATTTTTGCTATTAATAATGATACTAAAGGTGATCGATTTATAAATGGAATCGCTATAGCAACTGCAAATCTCGATTCAGACGATTACGATGAAGTATTTTATATGAATGTCTCAGGTTATATTTTTCTAATAGATAATAATGCCACCACACTTAAAATGTTAAGATTGCAGTTATCTGATAAAATTGGAGAGGTTTACCGATTAATAATTACTGACTTAAACCTTGACAATTATGATGATATAGTAGTGTATGGAAGGACATATAGTGAGGATTTTGTAGCAGCTATTAATGGGGATTCTCAAAGCTTTCTTTTCAATTTTACGATGTCTCAGTATGCTATTCGTGGAGTTACTGTAGGTAACTTTGATAATAGCCCAGGATTAGAAATTGCTATCGCTTATAATAACAATACAGTTGCTATATATACGCCTTCACTATCATTAATTCGAAGAGCAAACGTTTTAGAATCAATATATTCTCTTTATACGATTAGCAATTCCTCATGGCATTATGATGCGTTAATTTTATTATGCTTAGATGTTGCAGGCAGTATTAAAATATATAATGCCACTACGCTTACAAATATGGGCTATCAAGCAAATATAGGTTCTTGTACACCAGAAATTGCTGTAACTGGCGATTTTGATGCAGATTCATCCACAGAAATTGCAATTACTACATGGACTACTGGAGAGGCGGGCCTTGTAATTTTTGATCTGAACACAAATAACATTACAAAAGCAATGATACTCTTTAATGTACCTATAATTGCTATAAATTCGGGGAAAATCACAGCCGATGATACTGACGACTTAGTAGTTTCATCATCGGAAGAATCATATGTATTTAAGGGTGTACGTAGTCAAAAAGCAAATATAGCTTTCCTGAGAAAGATTGATGAGCCAACGTATATCCATAAAGTTTCTATAGCTCAGTATGATACAGGTCTAATGGATGTATTTATTCATACAACTAAATACTTGTATATTTATAGATCAGATTCAAAACCACCACGTGTTTATGATGTGAGAACATATCCTATTAGACCGACAGTCGAGGATAGTTTCTTTTATGTATCTGCGTTAGTGATGGATGAAAGTGAATTTAGTGATCCCTTGTTGACCTACAACTTTACATCACTCGATGGCACGCTTATATACACAAATATGAAGAAAACCATGGCACCAGAGTCACATGCAAGCAACACCTATTTAGCATACTTCTTCGATTTATCTCCGGGGGTTTATACGTTCAAAATCAAAGTTGTTGATGGTTATGATAACATAGCAGTTTTTGACAATAATGGGTCGATGTATAGTGTTACGATTTATAGCAAGCGAATATTCAAACACAAGCTTCAAAATGATTTTATTCGATCAGCACATCCAATCGATGTTGGAGAAATAGATGGACAATCTTTCTCTGAGGTGGCTGTAGCATTAAATGAGAATATAACAATTGTCTGGGGTAATAATTCCATATCAGCACCCATTACATATGCGAATGCTGATTACGCACAAGTCTACTTAGAAGACATAGATGGTGTCCCTGGTGATGATATAATTCTCTATTGTTACAATACATCAATTTCAGCATATCAGATTAAAGTTTTTTCTGGTTCCACATTTAGTCTGATTCTTAAACGTACATATTTATCTGAAATAAGTAAATTCGCATTTGGCGACATTGATAGCGATGGCATAAATGAGATTATTTTAGTTGAGAATATCAACTCAACAACGAATAGACTTATTGCAATTGATATACTAACAAATACCACTATTATCGAGTATTATGTCCCGCAAGTCTTTTGCCTTGGTGTCTATAATGTAACCTTAGATTCATATATGGATATTGCAATCCTTACTGTTGGTCAAAATAGTCTGAGCTTCAATTTGACAGTGTTTGCTGGTGAAAATAATCTTAAGCAACTTTATTCATACAACTCATCGGTGAATTATGCGATTTATGAAGCTTATTTGTTTATGGATACTTTTGTCACTTCCAACTATTCTCAATTTGTTATAGCGATCGGAGCAGGTACTGGCCTAGTGTATATTATTAATGCAACGAATGGAGTTTATATTTCAGGAAGTACTCTTACTTATCTGACTGGTTTAGCAGTTGTTGACTGTAATTATGATGGTCTCAAAGAATTATCATTTTTGCTATATGATAATACATTGATGGTGGTTGATATTGCTCGAAATATGACTTTACTAACTAAAAAAACGTTACTGCCAAGCACCCCTCTTGCAGTTTTTTGGACAAACTTTGATGAAGACTCCTATGAAGACCTAGTATACGTTTTGCCAGATTCTATTGCTATTTATTCCTTAATTAATGACCGTTATGAAATTGTACCTTTCCCATTTAGAGTGATAGTTGCCTCAGCAGTTGGTGACTTCTTTGAACTGCCAAGTAATGATATATGCATTTTATCAGAAGACAGTGTACTTGAAAAATACATTAATATTAATATGTTTTACAGAGCTAACGTTAGCGTAACTATTAGCAGTTCTACAGTTGTTCAGGGTGGATCTATTGATGTTAAAGTCTATGTAGAAAATGTTTTTAACGATCCAATAACTGAAAGTGATATAACAGCATTTCTGATTTTTAATGATACCATTTTGCAGTCTTCTAGCTTTACATCCCATAAAAATGGAAGCTACACACTCACTCTGAGTGCTGTTAATATACCAATTGGGAACTATACTCTTGTTACAATAGTAAATGACGCATATTATGGCATATACTTAAATAGCTATAATATAACGGTAAAAGGAGAAATCGAAGCAGTAATATCTGTACCTGAGACTGTAATAAGAGGGGGACCACTGCTCATAAATGTAACCTTAATAGATCAGTATGGATTTCCAGTAATTAACGCTAATGTTACTGCGTCTATAGAAGGCGAAATTCACCATCCAGTAGAGGTTGTTAGAAACATGTATTTATTCTTAATAAACACAGAGAACTTAACAGTAGGTAGTCGTGATATCATAATAATGGCTAATCACAGTTTTGCGATAATGCAGTTGCAGATTCCATCGAGTATTAATATTATAGGAATTCCTCACATTGAAATAAAGGGTAGAGGAATTACAGAATCTCCAGTTATTCAAGGAGAATCGTTTTCCGTTAGATTAACATTGTATGATAACTATCAGACACCTGTTGCTGGAGGAAGAATTACCGCATATTTCTTCGGCAGACCATACACGTTTACAGACCTAGGAAATGGTACTTACATTGTAACAATATCTACTCAAGATATCCCTGGAGGAAACCACTCATTATTAATCGAAGTTACTCATGATTTCCTAGAAAAGAGCTTCTTCTCAGCTAATGTGACTATAATTGGTGTGCCAAATATTAATTTGCAAATCTCACCTGCAATCATTGTGCAACAGTCGATAATGAATGTAACAATAACTGCTACCGATATTTTTGGTTATCCAATATCTGGTGCTAATGTTGTAGTCTCTTTTGCTGGTAGGAACTTTGTTGCTGAGAACATTCATGATAATGTCTATATTGCTATGATTAATGTAGGGAATATTCATCATGGCGAATATGAAATATCGGTGAGATTTACTGCTGCTTATCATCAAGAAATAGAAGTTTCAGAATATATTTTTGTATATCCTCAAATTCCAAAACTTGATCTATCACCTAGGGCATTAATGATGCTTCTCGGAATATCAATAGGTGCATCATTTGTTGGTTTAATAATTTACTACAATATTTCATCAAGGCTTGTTAGAAGCTTCTCGGTGGACGAGCAAGGAAAACTTATTATGAGCTTTAAACCACTTGACACGTTATACTATTTCTTTACAGCATTGCTTTTCATAACAATAATCGTTGCTGCTAATTTATATCGCATGCATCTCTATGAGGCATCTGTAGCAGCTCTTGGATTAGCATTGGTGGAGATACTTTTAGTTCATGGAATTTGGCTCTATAGGGATACAGCGTATACATTAATAAATGAGAAATTGCCGATCATTAGAATGCTTATAGGGCTTTGGCACCTAATTCTAGCACCGATAATAATTTTTGGAATCTTCATATGGGGTATCAACATTGAATGGTTCTCATTCTATCTATTGAAGGATGTCATAAATATAGGCGGATTGATACTGCCGTCACTGTATGTTAGCTTAATGGGCACATATGTGACATCAATTATCGTCTTAACAATAAATATCTATCTCAATTCAAGAAGTCTTAAGAATCGCTTTAGCGAAATGAGAGATAGTGGAACACCAGAAAAAGTGATTAACGAAGAGAAAGTAATACAGCTTGATAAAATGTCTGGCTCTATAAGAATAAAGTTCTTTGTATTCCTAGCAATATTGGGTGCCAGCATAGTCACAACAGCAACGCCACTATTACAATACTATCAACTAGGTGTTGTTGTGGTATTGCCTCTCATATTTATAGTTGTTGTACCATATATAATTTCGAAAGTTCTAAAAGCCCTTGGATTCGCAAGACGAGTAATAAAGAAAATTACAGTAGTATCACAGTCGCAATCTCAATGATCTTTTTTATTTTTGCAATTTTTGATTAATCTGTTCCAATGACAACCTTATTATATATCTACAATCTCTATTGTACATTAGGCCGAGGAGGATTATTATGATTGATCTGTCAAGAATAGTTAAATATCTCAACAAATTAAATGTCGACTTTGGAGACGTTAGATTTGAAAATAGACTTTTTTCAGAGATAAGAGTCGTTAATGGAAACATCAGAAGCATCTCTAAGAGTTTTCAAAGTGGAATTAGTATCAGGGCTTTGAAAAAAGGTGCTTGGGGTTATTCTTCAACAACTAATCTTTCATGGGAAAATATAAAATCGAAAGCAGAGGAAGCCTATAGACTTGCAAAGGTAGCTTCTGAGAAACAAAAACGTACAACCAAAATTGAACTTGATATAAAACCAATTGTTAAACACTTGAAACCAAATATAAAGAAAAACCCGGCTGACATTTCAATGGAGGATAAATTGAGTCTCCTCTTTGACCTTGATGACATTCAAAGAAAGTTCGATTCAAGAATTGTTAATAGCAATACGGTATACCGAGAATCTGTAGTAGAAAACAAGTTTGCTAACACTATTGGAAGTGACCTAGAATGGACCGAAGTGAGAGTGTCTCTTATGATCGCATCATTTGCCCGTGAGGAAGGTAAACTCCAATATTCCTATGATATGGAATCAGGAACAAAAGGATATGAGCTTATAGAGTCTATTGATCTCTCTGAATTTGGCTCAAAAGTACCAAAAGAGGCTATAGATTTATTATCTGCCGACAAACCACCATCTGGTGTTCTTACTGTTATTGCAGATCCAAGTATAGCTGGGCTTCTTGCGCATGAAGTTATGGGGCATGCATCAGAGGCTGATGAGATTGTTAAACGAAGAAGTTTCCTAACAGATATGGTCGGCAAGCAAGTTGCTAGCGAATTAATTACTATGATGGATGATGGAACAGTAGAAGGAGCCTACGGAAGCATACCTTTCGATAGTGAAGGAACACCTTCTGAAAGAACAGTTATAATTGAGAATGGTATATACAAGGGATATATGCATAGTCTTGAAACAGCAGCAATACTTGGAGCTAAGCCTACTGGAAATGGTCGTGCTCAAGATTTTAACCGAAGAGTTTGGGTTCGCATGAGAAATACCTTTTTCGAGGCTGGTGATTGGAACTTAGATGAGATGATCGAAGATACAAAAAGTGGATTGCTGGCTTTAAAAGCTGTTAGTGGTATGGAAGACCCTACTGGTGGAGGATTTGAAGCGAGAGCGCTGATGGGATATATAATCGAAAATGGTGAGAAGAAGAATCTTGTTAGGGCTTTAACGCTTACTGGCAAGGCTCTGGAAATATTAAAAACAGTGGACGCTGTAAGTAAAGACTTCAAACTGGATGGAGGATTCTGTGGCAAGGGGGAAGAGGATTGGGTTCCTGTAACCACAGGAGGTGCTTATATTAGAGCGAGAATTATTGTAGGAGGCGGATAGCATGAGTGACATATGGAAAATTGAAAGTATAAATGATAAGGCTTTGAAAATCGGATTAAAGGAAGGGGTTTCTCAAATTGAAGTATTTTCCATTAATGGACATATGCGAAATGTGTATGTTGAAAACAGTGAGATTCATTTGGCAACCGATAATTCATGGATGGGTCTGGGAGTAAAGGCTATTATTGGAAAAAGAGTAGGCTTTATCTCCGGGATAATATCAAAAGATGAGGATATAGAACGGATAGTAAAAGAAAGTATTTCACTTGCGAAAATTAGTCCTGAGGATAAGGATTTCAAAAGTTTACCTTCACCAGCAAAAGTGCAAGGAATAAAAGATATTGGATATGATGAGAATATTGTTAGTACTTCCATGGATTATTTTATAGAATTTGCAAAAAATGTTGTAAGCGCTGCTGAACATGATGATGTAAAAGTTATGAATGGTCTTGTAAGAGTAAATAACTATACACTTTGCATATCAAATTCTCTGGGGATTAACCTAAGTAGAAGAGGGACATTCATATTTGTACATTTCCTAGCTAAAAAAGAGATAGCTGAGGGTGTTGAGAAGGTGTATTCTGCGATACTTAAAAATTTGGATCCTTCTAAAATTGGAGAAGAACTGCACAGAAAAACCGTTATATCGGCTAAAGCAAAAGCGTTCAAAGGAGCCGAAAAAGTAACAACAATAATCAAACCATTAGAGTTAGAAGCACTAATAAACAGCACTGTTAGCTCAGCTGCTAGCGGTGAAAACATAAATAAGAAGAGAAGCGTCTGGCTTAATAAAATAGGTGAAAATGTAGCTTCGGAAATGTTAACAATTATTGATAATCCTTTCCTACCAGAAGGCCCTAGAAGCAGTCTATTTGATGATGAGGGGGTTCCAACAAAGAAAAAAGCGATAATTGAAAAAGGAGTTTTGAAATCGTATCTTTTCGACTCATATAACGCATATATAGCAAATGTCGAACCTACAGGAAATGGCTTTAGAATTGATACAAGAACCATAGAAACGGCACATCAGAATCCAACATATTGTAGACCTTCTAACTTGGAAATATTACCAACCAGTAAAACTTTGGATGATCTAATAAGTGAAATAAAATTTGGTGTCCTTATTGAGAAATTTGCAGCTCCAATGGCTGACCCATATACTGGTAATTTCGGACTTGAGGTTAGAAGTGCTATTCTAATAGAGAATGGAGAACTTACACAACCAATTAGGCACGCTCTACTAACGGGTAACTTTTATGAGGGTTTAAAGAACATATCAGGAATAGCAAATGATTCTCGTCTTATAGAGAACGTCAAGACTCCATCCATTCGCTTTGAAGGTTTTCAACTAGTAGGATAAAAATTCTTTGCAGATTTTCTTAATATTAACGCTATGGTAATCTATTAAATCCAACTTTATTAAAATGAGAATCAAAAGCAAATACATTTTTTATATTAAATAGTTCCATTATTGCAAAGCTTGTGCAATCAGTAAAACTTAATTTCAAGTCCTTAAACTTCTTAGCGTATTGCATAGCTTTTCTAAATATCGATTCGTCAACCCAGATTACTCTTATACTCTCGCTTTTTAACACCTTATCGAGAAAAGACAATGCTGTAATAGCGTTTTTTCTGATTCGAAGTAAAGTATACGTCTCATCCAAAATATAATCACTTGTAATAAGAGTTCCGTATTTATTTTGCCTTAGTTCATTTAAAAGTAGCCTTGCATGTTTGTGATTGATATCCGATGTAACCTCAAGCGCATAAAAAGCACTAGTATCTATGAAAATCATTTCACTCACCATAAAGTACTCTATCATGTTCCTCAGAGGTTTTTTCAATTTTCTTCTTATCATCTACTAAGGGGGGTTCAGTAAAAATAGGATCATTAGGATTGACCTCTTCTTCAATAAGCTTCCTAATGGCTTCTCTGACTAATTCCTTTATACTTTTTTTTCTTTTCTTGGATAGTTGCTTTAGTAATTGATATTCTATTTCATTTAATGAAGTTTGAACAATTTTCAAATCAATACACCATTTTTTCATTTTTCATCTTTAATGATTAATATTACATGTTTATTTTCTTTAATTTCCTTAAAATATTTTTTATCCTTTTTCCTAATAATATAAGAATGAAGGTAAATAAACGATGATGACGATAAAAGATGCGTTTAAACAGATATGCATCCATAGCTCGAGTATAGAGTTCTTTCCATCAGAAAATAACATAAAACATGTGAGAGCCGAATTTGCTTATTTTAGTATCGACGTAATTGAATATTTTATGAGTAACAAAGAAATGACCGTTAATGCATTAAAATTTACCGAGCAGTATTTTAAGAAAGAACTAAAAGTAACCCTTAGAAAAGGGAAAGATATCAAGGGAGAGTATCTTCCCATTGAAAAGTTAAGAGAATCCGTGCTAATTGAAACCGATAATGAACATGTAAAAAGTAGCTTCTACGATGATTACTCTCTTCTTTATGTAGTTGTTAAAATAAAAAACTTGGATAGAATTTCTGTACTGTGTCGCGACAATAAGGTGGCAGTGGAAATAATTTGTGAGAAGTTACCTGAGAACATCATAAATTCATTTGAAGCAACTAGAGTTATATGTCAAAAGCTAATTTAATATCATATAATAATCGTATTTTTCTTTAAAAAACCTTAAAAGAGTATTATGAGATAATATATTTTGGTGATTGCATGAGAGATGAAGTGATACGATATAAAGTATTTCCAATGCTTACTTGGCTCATTATAGTAATGACTTTAAGCGCATATACAGTATCAAAAGCTCTCGCTGGTGCTTTTGGCATTAAGGCTCAAAGTGTGGCAGAAGAGATTCTTCTAAACCCGTTTGGTTTAATTGCTATAACGATATTGTATTTCGTTTTCTTCGCTATTGCTTATTTTACAGCCAAGATTAAAATTGTTAACTTAATAACATCAACGATGTTTTCACTTATAATGGGTGCTGGTTTATTCGGAACAGTATTTTTTGTGGCAGATTTTATAAGTGCCCAAATAGTTCCAGAAGCTCTTATATTGACATCAGGTGTATTTGTACTGGCAGTAATTTACCAATGGGTAATGAAGAAAGATTTATCACACTGGACCTGGTGGCTGTTTTTCTTATTACTTGTAGCAATAGGATTAACAGTTGCAGAAATCTTTGTTCAAGCGAGTTGGTTCAGAATAGCTGTTGATTTAGGAGTTGTGGTTCTTTTTGTGTTTATAGTCATGTATGATACGTATCTGATTAGAGAGCGGATTCCTGATGAAAAATGGATACTTGGGGTCTTAAACTTTTTCTTAGACTTTGCAAATATACTAATTAGAATAATAGCGATACTGATCGAAATATACAGCCAGAGCTAAAGTTAATGCATTGCTATTCTTCTATTTCTATTTTCTCTTCTATTTTCTATATTATATCATTATTAACTTAGTATATTATTCATCAGTAGTGCAATTACTCTGCTTTAAATATTTTATCAAAGGTTTTCTTATCAGTATAAAATCCTAAATCAATTAAACGCTTATATAAAAAGCTAGGTGGCTCTCTCAAAATTCTTTTTTCGTACAGTTTCTTAAGGATCGAGAGGACTCCAATAACTTCTAAACCTAGATCTCTAGCTAATTTCCGAGCTTTTTTATCGTCGAGTACTATAACTTTATTCTTCATAAAGGCTAAGAATATAGCCGAGGATTCACCAAGCCCGAGTCTAGGAAACCTCTTTCTAATATCTTCAATACTAATCTTACCTCACTAATAAGCCTAGTGAGCTCCACGTACACCTTATCCTTTTTCTTCTCTATTTCTTCAAGAACTCCACGAGGGACCTCTATTTTGTTAAATATATTGATTGCTTTTTCTAAAACACCCAGTTTAGCAATATTATAAGTGGTGATGAATTAAGTACTATTCTTAAAGACTCTTCTGTATGCATCTAACTCCTCTCCAGCTTCTTCCTCATCAAGAACACTATATTTGATACCAAGTTTATGCATAAGCATCCAAAGATCATCAATTCTTAAATCTAGAAGCTCAGCTGCCTTGCCCATAGAGATTTTACCGCTAAGGAGAAGACCTAAAACTAAGAATAACCTCTCTTTGTCATGATAAGGCACACGCTCACGCTCAATAATCTGTTTAAGCTCTGCTGACATAAGATTACACCAACCACAATTATAAAACCTTAAATAATAATCTTATATATCTTATCTTCTAACCGAGCACTTGTAAAAAATATGCCTCAAAAAATCAAATTTCAGCCCCTTTTGAAAAATAAAGCTCCGTATCCACTTATC